>JAPZUA010000005.1:300000-404007 GCA_027532905.1 Magnetospirillum sp. | reverse complement strand
TGCTCGATCTGCTGGGACGCGAAGTACGCGTGCACGTGCCCAACCGCGCGGTCGCTGCCGCCTAGGCGGCGAGGCCGGGCGCACGTACGTGCCGTCGCAACGCTGGGGGCCTCGGCACCCGGCGTGCGGTAGCGCGGATTTTTCGTCAGCCTGTTTTCGGAGCCTTTCTTGCAATTCATCGATCTTCAGGCCCAGCGCGCGCGCATGGGTGCCGCCGTCGAAGACGCCGTGCTCAAAGTCGTACGTAGCGGCCAGTATATTCTGGGCCCCGAGGTCGCTACGCTCGAAGCCCAATTGGCCGCGTTCTGCGGGGTCAAGCACGCGCTCACCGTCGCCAACGGCACGGATGCGCTGGCGCTCGCCTTGATGGCGTTCGGCGTGAAGCCGCGCCAAGCGGTGCTCGTACCGTCCTTTACCTTCGCGGCCACCGGCGAAGTGGTGGTGTGGCTGGGGGCGACGCCGATCTTCGTCGATTGCCTGCCCGACACGTTCAACATGGATCCGGCAAGCCTCGAGGCCGGCATTGCCACGGCCAAGCGCCTGGGGCTGGAGCCTGTGGGCGTGATCCCGGTCGATCTGTTCGGCCTGCCGGCCGACTACGACGCGATCGAGCCAATTTGTGCGGCCCATGATTTGTGGATACTCGCCGACACCGCACAGGGTTTCGGCGGCGTGTACAAAGGCCGCAAGACCGGTTCGATCGGCCGCATCGCATCGACCTCGTTTTTCCCGGCCAAACCCTTGGGCTGCTACGGCGACGGCGGGGCGATCTTCTTCGAAGATGATGCCTTGCGCGAAATGCTCGTGTCGCTGCGCGTGCACGGACAAGGCGTCGATAAATATGACAATGTGCGCATCGGCATGAATGGCCGCATGGACACGATCCAGGCCGCCGTACTGATCGAAAAACTGAAGTTGTTCCCGGACGAGATCGATGCGCGCAACCGCATCGCGCAGCGTTATTCCGATGCGCTCGAAAGACACTGCCTCGTGCCGCGCGTACCCGTCGGCCTCACCAGCGTGTGGGCGCAGTACACGATCCGTATTGCGGGTGGAAAGCGCGACGCGGTCGCCGCAAAGCTCAAAGAAGCGGGCATCCCGACCGCCATCTACTACGTGAAGCCGATGCACCGGCAGACCGCTTACGCGCGCTTCCCGGTCGCCAACAACGGCCTGCCGGTCAGTGACGCTTTGGCGGGCGAAGTGCTGAGCCTGCCGATGCATCCGTATCTGTCGGACGCTGATCAAGATCGCGTTGTTTCAGCCGCGGTCTCGGCACTCAAAAATTAACGCGAACAAGGGATGGCAATTTAGGTGCGAAAATTCGATCAACCCATGCCCAATCTACACGATTCCTCGGTGCTGGTCACCGGAGGAACGGGCTCATTTGGACGCGCTTTTGTAGCCCGGCTGCTCGCTGCGCCCGAGCCGCCGCGACGCGTCGTTGTTTTTTCGCGCGACGAGCAAAAGCAGGACGCGATGGCGCGCGAGTGGGCCGAGTGGCCGGAGCTTTTCGATCGGCTGCGTTTTTTCATCGGTGATGTGCGGGATGCCGAACGCCTGGAGCTTGCCACGCGTGGCATCGACTACATTGTCCATGCAGCGGCGCTAAAGATCGTGCCGATCGCAGAATACAATCCGTTCGAGTGCATTCTTACGAACGTGCACGGTGCCGAAAACATCGTCAAAGCGGCGCTTCGCAACCAGGTTCGCAAAGTCGTCGCGCTGTCCACCGACAAGGCCGCGAACCCGATCAATCTCTACGGCGCCTCGAAGCTTGCTTCCGACAAAATCTTCGTCGCCGCCAACAATTTGACGGGCGACCGCGAAACGCGTTTTGCCGTTGTGCGTTATGGCAACGTCATAGGTTCGCGCGGTTCGGTCGTGCCGTTGTTTCGGTCGCTTGTTGCGAAGGGCGCCAAGAGTCTGCCGATCACCGACCCCCGAATGACCCGGTTTTTTATCACGATCCAGCAGGGCGTATCGTTTGTGCTGTCCAGCTTTTCGCTGATGGCGGGCGGCGAGATTTTCGTGCCCAAGATTCCGAGCGTGCGAATAACCGATCTTGCGCGGCACATTGCACCCTCGCTGCCCCATACGGTAACGGGCATTCGGCCGGGCGAAAAGCTGCACGAGATCATGATTACCGAAGACGATTCACGATTGACAGTCGAGCTTGACGATCGCTATGTGATTTGCCCGCCGCTTACGCGCTTTCGCCATCCGCGCAGAATCGGCGACGAAGGGCGATTGGTGGCCGAGGGGTTCCGGTACGTATCCGACGTCAATTCAGAGTGGCTGGACGACGCGAGCATTGAGGAGCTGCTCAAGGAATTTCCGGCATGACAGTTCCTTTCTTGCCCTATGCGCGGCAATCGATCGACGACACGGACATTGCGGCGGTCACGGCGGCGTTGCGCAGCGACTATCTGACAACCGGCCCGATGGTCGAGGTTTTCGAGAGGGCTTTTTCGCTTGCGACAGGCGCCGGGCATTCGGTCGCTTGCAATTCGGGCACAGCGGCGCTCCACCTTGCCGTGCTCGCGCTCGATTTGGCGCCGGGCGATGCGGTGATCGTGCCGACGATCACGTTTCTGGCAACCGCAAACGTTGTGCGCATGGCGGGTGCCGAGGTTGTCTTTGCCGACGTCGATTCGGACAGCGGCTTGATGACGCCCGCGACGCTGGCGGCGGCCATAGAGTCCGCATCGCGTCGGAATCTGAATTTGCGCGCGGCGATCCCGGTCCATCTTAACGGCCAGCTTTGCCAGATGCCCGCACTCCATGAATTGGCGACGCTCCATGGTATCGATTTGATCGAGGACGCGTGCCACGCGCTTGGCGTGCCCGACGTCGGCGCGACAGTCTATTCGCGGCTTGCGTGCTTCTCGATGCATCCCGTCAAAGCGATTACGACGGTCGAGGGCGGCGCGGTTACAACGCGCGACGCGGCAATTGCCGCGCGCATCGGCCGCCTGCGCAGCCACGGCATGGTGCGTACGCCCGCCGATTTCGAAGACCGCGCGCTCTCATTTGACGGCGACCGACCGAATCCGTGGTCGTACGAGATGCAGGAGATCGGCTGGAACTACAGGTTGCCCGACGTTCAATGCGCGCTTGGGGTATCGCAGCTTGCCAAGCTCGATCTTTTGATCGAACGACGCAGCATGATCGCCAAACGCTACGATGCCGCTTTTGCGGGTTCAGATCTTGCGCTGCAGCCCGCAGCTCGAAGACCCGAGTCTCATGGCTGGCATTTGTATGTTGTGTTGATCGATTTTGCGGGCCTCGGCCGCACCCGCGGCAGCGTGATGGAGTCGCTTCGAGCTCAGGGCATCGGCTCGCAGGTGCATTATCTGCCCGTTCATCGGCAGCCCTACTATCGCCGCCGCTACGGCGTGCAGCCTCTGCCGGGTGCCGATGCCTACTACGCGCGTTGCCTGTCCATCCCGTTGTTCCCTGCAATGACCGACGGCGATGTCGATCGGGTGATCGCGGCCCTCAGTGTCGAGTGCGGCATTGGTTGACGGCACCGTTTCCTCCGACGTTGCGATCGGCCGCGAAATGTACGGTTGGGCGCGCGAGTTGTTCCCGGTTCGACGCAGCCTGACCGGCGAGGGCGTGCGCGACACGCTGCGCTATCTTGCCCGTATCGTTCCCGGATTGACCATGCACGAGGTGCCGAGCGGCACGTCGGCATTCGATTGGACCGTGCCCGACGAGTGGGTACTGCGCGATGCTTTCATTGCCGACGGCGAGGGCAACCGTATCGTCGATGTGAATCGCAACATTCTCCATGTTGTCGGCTATTCGAAGTCCGTCGATGCGGTCATGACAAGGGCCGAACTTGAGCCGCATCTCCATTGCATTCCGGACATGCCGGATGCGATTCCGTATATCACGAAATATTACGAATTGGGTTGGGGCTTCTGTCTTGCCCAACGCCAGCGCGATGCGCTTGGAGAAGGCCCTTTTCACGTCGTCATCGACAGCGTGCACAGCAAGGGATCGTTGAGCTACGCCGACATCGTGCTTCCAGGGCGCGAGACGCGCGAAATCATGCTTGCGAGCTATGTTTGCCATCCGGGAATGGCAAACAACGAATTGTCGGGGCCTGTCGTTCTTGCGGCTTTGGGGCGTTGGCTTTCGGCACGGCAAGATCGCCGCTTTACCTACCGGCTTTTGTTTGGTCCGGAAACAATCGGCGCCATCGTCTATCTCAGCAAACATCTCGAGCAACTGCGATCGAGCGTCGATGCGGGCTTCGTGCTGACTTGCGTTGGCGATCAGCGCGCGTGGTCGCTGCTCCAATCCCCACGTGCCGACACGCTTGCCGATCGTGTTGCAAAGCATGTTCTTGTCGCCCGCGGCGTCGATTTCAAGACCTACGATTTCCTCGAACGCGGCAGCGACGAGCGACAGTACTGCAGCCCGCACGTCGACCTGCCAGTCTGCTCGGTGATGCGTTCGAAATACGGAACCTATCCCGAGTACCACACCTCGCTCGACGACCTTTCGCTGGTGACGGCGGCAGGGCTCGCGGAGTCCTTCAGCGTCTACCGCGAAATGATCGAAGTCCTCGAGGCAAACGAAACCTATATTGCAACGCAACCATGCGAGCCTCAGCTCGGTCGTCGAGGCCTCTATCCAGGAACAGGCACGCGCAGCTCCAGCTTTTCCGTCTCGACGCTTGCCGATCTGCTCGCATTCGCCGACGGATCGCGCGACCTCATCGCGCTGGCCGAAAGGATCGGCCGCAGCGCGATCGATTGCGCAAAGACCGCTGCTGATTTGGTTGCAGCAGGGCTTCTTGATTCTGTCCCGTCCTCTACAGGGACGGGCCACTCGCAACGAAAGGAACCGATATGAACCAAAACCATCAAGAAATCGCGGAGATCATCGCGGAAGTTGTTCCGGGCTGGAAAATCGACGCTGCCGACGCGGGACGGTCGCTTTATGAACTTGGCATGGACTCGCTGGACTTCTCGAGCGTGTTGATGGCGCTCGAAGACCGTTTCGGCTTCAATTTCGGTGAGGACGAACTAAACAAGGTCCGTTCTTTCGCGGATATCTGCCGTTTCGTGGCCGAAAAGCGAGCCTAGTGGCGTCGAAAATGGCTGCGGATCAAGTTTCTATCGTCGACGACGCGACGCCTTCTCGATTGCTCGGGCTCGACGATGTTCAAATCGGCGACGCCGTCGAGCAGGCGGTGAATTTCGATGCGGACATGTGGCGCCGCTTCGATGCTCTGGCCGGCGACGCGGCGATGGTCCATCGCCAGACAAAGGCCGCGCGCGCAATGGGCTTCGAAGAACCGATCCTGCAAGGACTGGCCGTTACCACGAGGTTCTCGCGTCTGATCGGCATGTATCTGCCGGGCGAGCGCGCGGTGCTGCAATCCATCGAGTTCCGCTTTCGTCGCCCAGTTTTTGTGCCTGCCATGCTGGTCTATCGCGCGCGCATCGAACGGATCCTTCGCCCGTTGAGCTCCATCAAGATGTCGCTCGAGGTCGCCGTTGCCGGCACAACCCACGTCACGGGCATCTGCCAGTGCGTGATTCGATGAGCGAAGTTCACACGCATGTCGCACGCTTGTTCGAGCGGCTGGCCCAAGCCGATGAAGCTGACGCCGTTGTCTGGCGCGGCCGCACGATCTCGTATCGAGAGCTGCTTGCAAGCGTCTCATCTTGGGAGGCGCGCTTGCGCGCCATGGGGCTTCAGTCCGGAGCGAGTTGCGGCATCGTCGGCGATTTTTCCCCCTCCACCATAGCGCTCCTTCTCGCGCTCCTTCGGCTTGGTGCAGTTGCAGTGCCGGTATCGCCGGATGCGGCGCGAGAAATGGCGGCAATCACGACGACGGCGTCGATCTCGTGTCTTTTCTCGTTCGATGCGGACGACAATGTTGCGATCGAACTGTTCGAGCCGTCGCCGCGCCTGCCTCTGCTTGCGGACTTCTCCCGGAGCGGTGCACCGGGGCTTGTTGTCTTTACGTCTGGGTCGTCCGGTAAACCCAAAGCGATCTTGCACGACGCAAATCGCGTCCTTGGCAAATTCGAGCGACCGCGTCCCGGGCATCGCATGCTGATGTGCCTGATGTTCGACCATTTTGGCGGCCTCAATACGCTCTTCGCATGCCTGTCTTACGGCGGTACGGCGATCTGTTTGCCGCAGCGAAAACCTGAGTTCGTCTGCGCGGCGATCGAGTCCGCGCGTGCCGATCTGCTGCCCACTACGCCGACCTTCCTGCGCATGATCCTTGCGTCCGACGCGTGGCGTACGCGCGACCTCTCGTCGCTGAAGGTCATCAGCTTCGGCGCCGAGCCGATGCCGCCATCGACGCTGGCCCTGCTGCGCGAGACTTTTCCGAAGGTCGAGCTCAAGCAGACCTACGGCCTATCCGAACTCGGCGTCTTGCATTCGAAGTCCCCCGATCCTAGCAGCCTTTGGTTGCGCATCGGCGGCCACGGTTTCGAGACCAAGGTTCACGACGGAGTCCTCTATGTCCGTTCGGCATCGAGCATGGTCGGCTACCTCAACGCCGACTCGCCGTTGGATGCGGAAGGTTGGATGTGCACCAACGATTTGGTCGAGGAGAAAGACGGGCTGTTCCGTTTTCTCGGTCGCACGAGCGAAATCGTGAATGTCGGCGGCAACAAGGTGCATCCCTCGGAGGTCGAGGAAGTGCTGATGCAGGCTCCCAACGTCGCCGACGCCACGGTCGTCGGCATCCCGCACCCGCTGCTCGGGCACGCCGTCGGCGCACGCATCAGCCTTGTTGCGCCCGAAGACGAACGAGCGGCAAGCACGCGGTTGCGGCGCTTCTGTTTGGAGCGAATTGCAAAATTCAAGGTGCCGATGCGCTTCGAATTTCTGGCGATGGAAGCGCTGGCCACGGTGCGAGCCAAGAAGCAACGCACGAACGTGCCGAGCGGCAAAGAAAATCCGAAGGATGGGCAATGAGCGATCGCAAGCAGGTAATCTTGGTGAGCGGCGGGAGCCGCGGCCTCGGACTGGGATTGGTCGAAGCCGGACTTGCGGCAGGCTACAGTGTCGCGACTTTCAGTCGGCAGGCGAGCCCCATGATACAGAGTTTGGCGATCCAGCATCCCGGATCTCTCTTCTGCGGAAATTTCGATGTCACCGACGATGCGGCGGTCGACTCTTTCGTCAAATCGGCGGAAGCGTCGCTCGGGCCGATTACCGGGCTCGTGAACAATGCCGGCGTAGTCCATGAACGTCTTCTGGCCCAGCAATCGATGGACGAGATCGACAATCTGTTGCGCGTGAATCTTCGCGGCATGCTGTCGCTTACCCGCCGCGTCGCGCGCGGGATGATGATCCGGAATTTCGGACGCATCGTGAATATCAGCTCTATCGTCTCGGTTTCCGGCTACAAAGGAACGGTCGCCTACTCGGCAACGAAGGGCGGGATCGACGCCGCGACACGTGCGCTGGCCCGCGAGCTTGGCGGACGACAGATCACCGTGAATTCCGTCGCGCCGGGCTATATGGAAACCGAGTTGACGCGAAACATGAATCCCAAGCACCTCAAGCAGATCGTGCGACGCACGCCGGTCGGCCGCCCTGGCGCCGTGAGCGATGTGGTTGGCCCTGTGATGTTTCTGCTTTCCGATGCCGCCGGATTCATTTCGGGCCAAACGATCGTCGTCGATGGCGGATTGAGCGCGTAGCCGTGACCGAACCCGCGCAACTCGTCTATCGACCGATCGTGGCGCTGCGAGGCGCGCGCAGCTACGTCCATTCGACCGATCTTTACGCCGAAATCCTCGCCGGCGCCCAAGCGCTGTTCGGTGCGCCCTGCCAAGGGCCTCTCACTATCGCCTTTCGGGCCCTGTGCGCGGGGACGCCGCGAATACTTTATCGCAAGAGCGATCCGAGCGAGGGTGAGCCGGTCGCAGAGTTCTCGATCGGTGTCGAGCAGTTGCGCGTTGCGGGAGCCGTTCTGTCGGAGCCGCCTTGCGTATCTGCACGCAAGCCTTACAACGAGACCCGAATCTGCGCAGCCGCAACGATCGACGGCGATGCGATCGCATCGCAGCGCGATGTCGGTGCAGAGCCGATCGAAGTCCTGACGGCACTCGGCGTGGCTCTCCTCAACACGCGCCTGCCGCCGAAGGGAAGCAAGTGGCTTCTCGGAAAACTTCAATTGGCGCGCCCGCTGCGTCGCGATGACGCAGGCGGAATTCGGCTGGCTTTGCGCGCCAATGCGGCCGGAAATGTCGCCCAACTGCAGGCGCTCTCCGAAGGGCAGGCGCTTGGAAACATGATGTTCATGCTGCACAAAGTCGTCGCCGTCGACGCGCATCGCGCATGAGCGGCGTCGAAGAGCTTTGCACCCACTATCGACATCTCGGGGTCGAACGCGGCCGAATCGTCTATGTCGCTTCCGATTTCGGGCGCATGCGCGAGAATGCCGTCGAAGCGCCCGAGAAAATGATGTCGGCCCACCTGGAGGTCTTGTGCGACCTTGTCGGAAGCAGCGGCGCGATCGTCGTGCCGACGGCTTCGCTCAATCTTTGCAATACCGATATTGCGTTTGATCCGGCCAACACGCCGAGCCAGGGTATGGGTGTATTCTCCGAATTCGTGCGCAGGCAACCGGGGGCGCTCCGGAGCTTCCACCCGTTCTGGTCGGTCGCATCGATGGGTGGTGTCGCGGCCTCCCTTGTCTCGGACGTGTCGCGCCACAGCTTCGGCGCTGGCTCCGTTTGGTCTCGGCTGGTCGATGCGGACGCGCTTAGCCTCCACGTGGGTGTGCATCCCCGCTTGTCGTTCAGCGTCATCCATCATGTCGAATTGGCGGTCGGCGTGCCGTACCGATACACAAAAGAGTTTATGCATCCCGTTCGGCGTACCGGCATCCCGCAGGTCGAACCGTTTTATCATTTCGTGACTTATCGCGACGCCGACATCGAGCGCGACGGAAACGTGAAGATATTCGCGAACTTCGCCGAAGACCCGAGCCTTCGCGAGCGGCAATATGCGCGGGGCCGCGTGTTTTCGTTTTCGATGCGCAGGTTTTTCGACGCCACGCAAAGGTTGTTGGTGCGCGACATCTACGCCTGGCTCCGCAAGGAGCCGACAGTGCGGCCATACCGGTTCCAATGAACGAAGCATGCATCCTTGTAACCGGCGGAACCGGAGCCATCGGCCGCGCGATCGTCGGTGCGTTGCTCGCACGCGGCGACACGGTCGTCGCAACAGGCGCGTCTCGAGAAAGCGTCGAAGCGCTTGCGGCCGAACAGCCTCGGGCGAGCGATCGGCTTCACGGCTACGCGGCGGATCTAACGACCGGCCGCGCTGCTGCCGATCTGTCGAAATGGCTTGCGGACCGTGCACTCTTGCCGACCGGGCTGGTGAATGCGGCGAGGGACCGGCGGTTTCTCGCGACGGAGCCCGATGGTACAGTCTCTCGAGAGAATTTCATCGGCGAACTCGTCCTTGGCACAGTGCTCCCTTACGAGCTTTCGATCTCGATCGCAAATTCGCCGGGCGCCCGGCTCGAATCGATCGTGAACATCGCTTCCATGTATGGCCTAGTTGCACCAACTCCGGCGCTGTATCAGCTCGACCTGTCGCGCTCCTCCATCGCATACGGCATCGCGAAGGCGGGCATGGTGCAGATGACGCGCGAGCTCTCGGTACGATTGGCGCCGCGAATTCGCGTCAATGCCGTGTCTTTCGGCGGCGTTGCCGGGCGGTCGGATCTGGCGTTCGAGCAGCGATACGCCGCGCTTTGCCCCGCCGGCCGCATGCTACGCAAGGACGAAGTCGCAGCACCGGTTCTGTTTTTGCTCGATCCCGCATCGTCGAGCATGACTGGCGCCAACCTCGTGGCCGACGGAGGTTGGACGGCATGGTGAATAGACGCGCCATTGCGGTCATTCCTGCGCGCGGCGGCTCGAAGCGGCTGCTGCGGAAAAACGAGATGCCGTTTGCGGGCAAGCCGATGCTGGTTCACAGCATCGAGGCGGCGCAAGCGACGGGTTTCTTCGACAGGATACTCGTAAGCACCGACGATCCCGGAATCGCCGCCGCAGCTTGCGCGGCAGGGGCGGAGGCGCCGTTTTTGCGCGAAGACCATGCCGACGACCATGCGCCAGTCAGTGCCGCGACGATCCTTGCCGTGCAAACTGCAATGCTTCATTACGGCGAACGCTACGAGGTCGTCGTTCAACTCATGGCGAATTGCCCGCTGCGCGGCGCCGAGTCGATCAAGGCGGGTTTTGCGCGCTTGGCCCGGCAAGATGTCCAATTCTTGATAAGCGCGTTCCGCTACGGATGGATGAACCCTTGGTGGGCCGCAACGCTCGGGCCAGACGGACGTCCGACCGCGTTGTTCCCTCAAGTCGGCGATACGCGCTCCCAAGATCTTCCGCCGCTCTTTTGCCCCAGCGGTGCGGTGTGGGTCGCGACGTGGGAAGCGTTGGAAGCCGCCGGAACGTTCTTCGGCCCCGGCCACGTCTATTTCGACATCGGCTGGCACGAGGCGGTCGATATAGACGACACCGAAGATCTCGCGTTCGCGCAAGCGGTTTGGGAAATGCGCGCGCGCGTCCAGGCGAGGAGATAGTCCGTGCCGATCGTGAAAGCGCGCACCCACGTCGAGGTATATCGGCTGCGTGCGTCGTCGCTCGACATTCACGAGTTGAATGGACGCGGCGCCGACAAGGCGACGACTGCGCTCGTGACGGACGAGATCGCAACGCAGATGGGGCTGCTTGCGCCGGGCAATTGGGACTTTCTGGATGTCGGGTGCGGCGACGGCAGTCTGGCGGCGGCGGCGGCGGCATCGAACAAGTCTGTCGTCGGAACCGCGCCCTCCGCTGAGGAAATCGAAAGCCTCGAAAGGCATCATGCCGATCGACCCATTGTGTTCAAGCGTGCCATGGCCGATGCGTTGCCGTTTGCCGATGCAAGCTTCGACCGCGTCGTCATCCACGGCGTCGTAACCATTCTGCCGAACGAAGATGCCGTTCTCGCCGCGATCGGCGAGGTGGCGCGCGTGACGCGTCCCGGCGGTCTTGTTTGGATCGGCTCAGTTCCCGATCGCGACGAAAATGCCTTCTATGGGCGCACCTATGGCGATTCGATCGCCGGTTGGCTGCGTTTCGTCCTGCGCCGCGAGGGGCCGCATGCGGCTTTGCGCGCCGCGTTGCGCGTTGCCCGCGCGGCGGTGTCGAGCGAACCTTTCGTCATTCAGCCCAAAGAAGTGTTTGTGTGCCCGCCCGACAGGTTCGCCGCGCTCGCCGCCTCGCGGGGGCTGCGCGTGTTGCGTCATTTCCGCCTGCGCGTGGCGCGCAATGGAGCGCAGCCGATCGAATCTCTCACGCGCGTGAATTTCGTGCTCGAGCGATGAGTTTCGACATCCGAAATTTGCCGCGCCCCATCGCGGCCATCATGCAACCCACGTTCCTGCCTTGGCAGGGCTATTTCGGCATGATCGAAATGAGCGACATCTTCGTTTTTCTCGACGACGTTCAGTTTGTGCGCCGCAGCTTCCACCATCGAAATCGCATCTTCGGCGAAGGTGCCTCGGTCGATTGGATCACGATCCCCGTTGCGGATACGGGGCAGCAGACTCGGATCGACGCGGCGGGCGTGTCGCTCGACGCAAACCAGCAGCGAAAGATGATGCGACGACTGCAGCACATCTATGGCCGGATGCCGCATTTCGATTCGGTCTTCTCCTTGTTCGTCGAACGGCTCGAACGCAACAAAGGCAAGTCGCTGGCGGACCTAAACATCGACCTGATCGTTGGTTTCGCGCGATTGGCAGGATTTGCGCCGACATGGAAACGCAGCGCCGAACTCGCTGCCGAAGGACAAAGATCTTCGAAGATTTCCGCGATTTTGGAACGCATCGGCGCAAAGAGCTACATCTCGGCAGGCGGCTCGTTCGATTACATGCGCACTGACGGCATATTCCCGCTTCCGAACATACGAACTGCATTTTTTTCCTTCGAAGCCCAAAGCTACCCTCAACGCCAAGCGCCCGATTTCGTGCCGAATCTCTCGATTCTGGATGCGCTGTTCCAGATCGGCGGCCCTGCGACAGGCGAAGCGATAAAATCGGGCCTGCGCACGCCGATGACATGGGGACAACGCGCGGCAGTCGGCGCTGCTTTGGAAGTCTGAGATCGAAGCGGAATGCGCAAGATTGCAATCTGGGCTGCCGGCGGCAACAAGGTCGGCGGCGGCCACGCAACGCGCATGGCGGCTTTGGCAAAGACGGTCGCGCGAACCGGCGTGGAAGTCGATTTCATTGTCGGCGCGGACGCCGCCGCGATCCTTGCGGATCGCATTCGCAATACGCCGCTGATATCGATCGCGATCGTGCCGGATTTTGCCGAAATGGCCGATGCGGTCGCGGCGGCGGGGTACGAATGGGTCGTCATCGACGATTATGCGATCGGCGCGGATCAAGAGTCGCGCATCCGGCGCGCAGGATCCCGCGTGTTGGCCGTCGACGACCTTGCCGACAGGTCCCACGATTGCGACATTCTTCTCGACGCGATGCCGTATCGCCAGGACAGCCACTATGTCGGCCTCGTTCCCAAAGACGCGAAGCTGCTGATTGGTCTTGAATACGCGCTCGTCAACGCCGAATTCCTCGAGCTGCGGGCGCAAAGCCTCGCGCGCCGCGAAGTCCCCAAACTCGGAAACGTGGTCGCGACATTCGGACTTTCGGCCAATATCGAGGGCGCGACACGCGTGCTTGAGGCCTTCGTACTCAGCGGGATCGATGCACGGCTCACTGTGATTGCCGGCAACGAGCGCGTCGCGGACATGCTGCGAAGCAACGCCATCGGACGGTCGATCGAGGTTCGCACGGCACTTGCAGATCCTGCCTCCGTTTTCGCCGATGCCGATTTGGCAATTCTCGCGCCGGGGGTCACGACCTTGGAGATGTGCACGCTTGGCGTTCCGATGATTCAGCTGACGACAAGCAAGCACCAGTTCCCTCTTGCCGGCAATATGGCCCAGCGCTCCGCGGCCGTGACCATCGAGTCCGTCCAATCCTTGGCCGATCGCCTGCTGTCTTTTGCCCGCAACCCAGCTCTTCTTGCGAGGATGTCTCAAGCGGCCGCCGCCGCCGTGGACGGCAAGGGAACCCAGAGAACCGCGCAACGTCTCCTGACCGGACATTGTCTCGCCCAATGAACGACCGCAAATCGGATATGAGGGCGCTTGAGCGCCATTACAGCGAGCTTTTCCGCAAGCACGGCGATACGCCGGCGGCCACGCAGCAGCGGGATCGCGAAACGCAAGAGCGACGCATGGGTCGGCTTTGCGAGATTGCGCCCGACGTTGCGCAGGCGCGCATTCTCGATTTCGGCTGCGGCGCGGGGCATTTGCTGCACGTTCTGCGCCGCGACTTCGATTTCTGCGGCCGTTTCACCGGCTACGACCTTTCACTGCCCCATATCGAGGCGGCGCGCACAAAGTTTCCGGACGCCGTGTTCGAGCGGCGGGACATTCTCGAGGTCGGCATCGAAGGACGGTTCGATTATGCTTTCGTGAACGGAACTTTCAATAACTTGATTGCCGACAATTGGGGATTCGTAACGGAAGTTCTTGCGACGCTTTATGGCGCATGCGATCGCGGAGTTGCATTCAATCTTTTGTCGAGCTACGTCGATTATAACGACACGGGCCTGTACTATGCCGAGCCAGAACGGATTTTCGCGCACTGCAAGCGCGAGATCACGCCTTTGGTGACGCTGCGGCACGACTACCGCCTCAAACCCGGCGTCATTCCGTACGAGTTCACCGTCTATCTCCATCGAAATGGATGATCGCATGAAGTCAATCGACATTGACGGGCGGCGCATCGCAAGCGATGCGCCGCCCTATGTAATTGCGGAGATATCGGGAAATCACAATGCGAGCCTGGATCGCGCGTTCGCATTGATGGATGCGGCCAAAACAGCGGGCGCGGACGCCGTCAAGCTTCAAACCTACACAGCCGACACCATCACGCTCGACATTGACGCGCCGGGCTTCGTCATCGAAGACGGTCTTTGGAAAGGTCGGCGCCTCTACGAACTGTACGACGAAGCGCATACCCCTTGGGCTTGGATGCAGCCCCTTTTCGAGCACGGGCGACGGATCGGCATTACCGTATTCAGTTCGCCGTTCGACGCAACGGCTGTCGATTTGCTCGAAAACCTTCAAGCGCCAGCCTACAAGATCGCGTCGTTCGAAATGGTGGATCTGCCATTGGTGCGCCGTTGTGCGGCAACCGGAAAGCCTCTCGTAATCTCGACCGGCATGGCCGACGAAACCGAGATCGGCGAAGCGGTCGCCGCCGCGCGCGACGCCGGCGCACGCGAAATAGCGCTTTTGCACTGCGTAAGCGGCTATCCAGCGCCCGCTGAGAACATGAATCTGCGCACGATCGCCGATCTTGCAAGCCGCTTCGAAGTAACTGTCGGGCTATCCGACCACACCCTCGGCATTGGCGCAGCCGTCGCCTCGGTGGCGCTGGGCGCGGCAATCGTTGAGAAGCATTTGACGCTCAAGCGAAGCGACGGCGGACCGGACGCCGCGTTTTCCCTCGAGCCGACGGAACTGGCAACACTTTGCCGCGAAGTGCGCACCGCTTGGCACGCGCTCGGCCGGATCGACTATGGTCTGAAGTCGAGCGAGCGTTCGAGCGTTGCTTACCGCCGCTCGCTGTACGTCGTCGAGGACGTTACTGCCGGCGAGCCGTTTACGCTTGCCAATGTTCGAAGCATAAGACCGGGCCATGGTCTCCCTCCGCGGGATATAGAGGCAATTCTTGGCCGACCCGCGCGCATGGACGTCTCGCGCGGGACGCCGCTGTCCATGGACCTGATCGATCTCTCTTAGAGGCGACGCCAATGATCTATTCCGAAGTGCTGCGCCGTGCCGTGCCCGACACCAACCCGAAGACCTTTCTCCAGGTTGCCACAATGCAGCAATTGCGTTTGGCAGCTTCGACGATCGTCCGCAGCGGTCGCCTTCGACGGCTCGAACGCTCGACCGCAGATATGCGCGTTGGGTACGACAAAGTCCGCTCGAGCATCGACATAGGATCTTTCGAGGAGTTTGTGGTCGGAAATCTCAGCGATGACTTCACCCTGATCGACGGGCGCGTCGAGTTCACCTCGCCTCAACGCGCGGCAGCTTACCGCATGGACGCGTTGCTGGAATGGGTTCGCCGCTACGCCAAAGACGGAAGCATCGTCGAGTTTGGTAGCGGAGCCGGGCGCAACCTTCTGCATTTGGCGCGAGCCGGCATCCGCAATCCTCTGATCGGTCTTGAGCTTTCGCCCGTGTCCGCAGAGCTTTCGCGTCGTGCCGCATCGGAATTCGCTTGCGACATTCGCTTCGAGAGCTGCGATGTCACAGACGCTTTGCCTTCGCTTGGTCCGGTCGATGTGGTCTTCAGCGTTCACGCCTTCGAAATGATGCCGCGTGTGTTTGTGCGCGGGCTCGCAAACATCTCGCGCTTGCAGCCGCGCGCCGCGATTTTTTTCGAGCCGATCGAGGAGCTATGGCCGAAATCGCTGCTCGGTTTGATCGGCCGATTGCGCGTAAGGCAACTCGATCGCTTGAAAGGATTCTATCGTCCGGCGAGTGAACTGGGCCGTGTGGTCGAAGCCAAGTCGCTCGGATATGCAACAAATCCGCTAAACCCAACTGCCGTTATGGCGGTCGAATTCGGCGGCCAAGCAAGTCGCACGCTATGAAAATCATTTTAGTCTGTGACCATAAATGGCGTGATTTGCCTCCGCTCGCCGCGATCAAGCTTCATCTGGAGCGCCGCGGCTGCAAGGTCTGGATCTATGCGGTGCGCGATGCGCTGGCGATGATCCCCATGATTGCGCCGGATTGCGTGGTGTTGAACCACTTTTGGGGCGATCGATATCAGAATCTTGCGAGGCAGCTGCGCGCTGAAGGCACGGTCGTTGTCGTTCTGCCGACCGAGGGCGCCGGCCGGCCTATCTTCCATGAGGTCGATCGTGGCGACGTTACCGACTACTCGCTTGTCGATCGCCTCTACAGCTGGGGGCGTCGCAACTCGGATGCAATGCTTGCGCGCGGAGCCATTTCGCCGGGTAATCTGGTCACAAGCGGCTGCCCGCGCACGGACTTCTATCGTGCGCCGCTCATGGGCGCTGTAACGAAACGCGAAGTCTTTGCGGCCGAGCATGGGTTCAATCCGGCCAAGCCTATTCTCACCTGGGCAACACAATTCCCGCACGCAGTCGTGCGGCAAGATCAGGCGGAACAATGGCAGATATACTGCCGCAGCATGGTCGATTTCGGCGTCGATCAATGCTTCAAGACGATCGGCGTCGATTTTCGAATTCTGCCGGAATACCACCGCAACCTTCGCGACAAATCGACCGAAGTATTTTTTAAATTTGCACGCGCCAATCCGAATTTGCAGCTTGTTCTGAAGCCCCATCCGAACGAGGATCGCGCGTACTACGAAGCGGGCATCGCCGACGCCGGCGTTTCCAACGTCCGTTTCTGCCGCGTCGACTACATGTGGAACGTCCTCCATTCCACCGACATACTGCTGCACCGCCACTGCACCACTGCGGTCGAGGCTTGGCTGTGGAACAGGCCGACCATCGAGTTTGCGACTATTCCGGACGAGTTCATGGCGTGGCCGGAACGGGAAGCCGGCAGCCATGTCGCACGCGACCTGACCGAACTCCAGGATCTTGTGGAGCAGTTTTTGGCGGGATACCGGATCGAGCCCCAGACGCGGGCGCTACGCGAGCAGTACATTCGCGACTGGTTCGGCGAGCCTGACGGGCGTCGCTGCGAAGAGATCGCCATTGACCTTGCGGCACTCACGCGTGCCCGCGCACGCCGAGCGGCGCGCGTCTTCCCCGGAGCGGCACTGCGCCCGGTTGCGGCGGCGCGCATTCTTGCGCGATTGGCGCTCTCGTTGCCGCCCAACGCGTCGTTGCGCACCCACGCAATGCGTTCCATCCTCGGCACCTACCACAAAAGCGCGGAGAGCCGTCTGAACAAGGAGATTACGCGGCGCGACGTCCGCGCGTATGAAGACCAGCTGAAGCCGCTTGTCGCGGATGCAGCTAAGGCATGAGTCGCGAGTCGATGCGACCTGCTTCGAGAAGCGCGATCGATGCGAGAATGCGCGCTTGGTCCTGAGGCGGTGTCTGGCCGCGAACGACGGACACGAAGGCCTGCAAGGCGGATTTGAAGGCGCGAAACGTATCTACCAGCCGCATTGCCACGCTGCCATTTTCGCCGTGCACGACGATTTCGAGTGCGCCCTGGCGACTTCCAAGAGCGGTAATGCGCGCGGTCGCCCCGCTCGTCCACTCGACATCGAGATGTCGTCCTTCGTCGTCGATGCTTCGCGCCGCACAAACGGATCCTTCGCAGGCCATTATGGCGATCAGCGGCTCGATCACATGAATGGCGTAGAGGTCCCAAGATTTGGGCGCGACGGCATCGACATGGCGGATCCGGCCGAGCCGTTTGCGCTGCTCGGCGTCGAGTTCGAACTCCGGTGCGAACGACAAGGCGGTCCCGGTGAAGATTTGGCCCGGTCGCTGGCAGCGCGCGTATAGGCGATGCGCCGTCGCAACATCCAGCGCCAGCGGTTTGTCGATGTAGACGGGCAGGCCTGCGTCGAGAAACGGCGACGCGATAGCCTCGTGATTTTCGGCATCGTCACGCGCAAGAAGCAGCGCATCGACGTGGCCGACCATATCGCTTGCCTGTTCTACAACGGTCCTGATCCGGGACGCGCGGGCGATCGACGAGGAGAGCGCGCGGTCCTGGGTCCAGATATGCGTCACGGCCGCATTTGAGATGGCGTCGCGCGGGAAGATTTGGCGCGACAGATATTCAGGAATCGCCGGAAACGGGCAACGCGCCATCTCTGCGGCATCGTATCCGTTGAAGATCGCAGACCACGAATAGGGATGTCCGTTTCCGGGGCTGAGGCCGATGATGCCAAGGCGCAGATCCGTCATTGCCGTGGCCACCGCGAAGGATCCAACAGTTCGTCTGGAACGCGCGGAAGGCTGCGTTGCGCGGCCTCCAGCGCGGCGCAATCCGGCGGCGGATTCGCAAAAAATCCGGCGAGCTGCCCGACTTGTTGCGGCGTTTCAGCGCCAATCACGATGCCGTCGATCCAATCTTGCGCGCGCGCAAATCCGATCGCCAGCGCGCCGACACTCTGATAGCCCGTGCGCTCCGCAACGGCGCGCAGGCGTCGGCGAATATCGACTGCGTCGAGATCGGGGATTGCGGGCCAAGCCGTTTCCGGTCGGTCAGCGAGCAGTCCTTGCAGCAGCACGCTGCGCACATGCACGCACACGCGCGGACGTGCCGCCCGCAGCCGCGCGATCATGCCGCTCGCGGCCCAGCGTCCATCGAGCACATTGAAAGGAAGCTGCACGTGCGAAACGTCCGCATCGTCGAGGGCGGCGCCGAGTTCCTCGGGCGATGCGACCGAGACCCCGAGGCGGCCAATTTGGCCTGCGTCGCGCAATCGGCGCAGCGCCATCCAAACGGCACCGCCCCAGGCAGTACGATGTGCGGCGCGATGCAGAAGCAGGCTGTCGATCCGCGCCAACCCAAGCGTCGCGCGCGACCGTGCGACGCTCGCCTCGGCCTCTGCGACGGCCGAATCGGCATCAAGTGCGGCCAGCGGATCGAGTTTTGTCGCGACCGAAACGTGGCTGCCGCGCCACGCGCGCAGCGCCGTCGCGATGCGCGCTTCTGAATCGCCGTAGGCGCGCGCCGTGTCGAGCCATCGTACTCCGTCCGCAAAGGCAGCCGCCAGAATCGCCTCAGCCTGCGCGGAGTCGGGTTGGCCCGTTTTGTTGGCAATGCCATAGGGCAGCCCAAGTTGGACGGTGCCCAGCACGAAATACGGGCCGTGTCCCAAGGAGTCAGCGTCTTGCCTGTTTTTCATTGCGACATCATATGTCGGCGCTCCCCTTTGGAAAGCCGAAAAACACCGTCATGATGCTGGCGATTGTTCCGGCGCGCGGCGGCTCCAAAAGGTTGCCGGGCAAAAACATCCTTCCGTTCGGCGGCCATCCGTTGGTCGCCTGGTCGATCGCGCTTGCACGAACGCTGCCCGACACGATCTGCGTCGTCTCGACCGACGACGCTGCGATCGCAAAAATCGCCGGCGCCTGCGGTGCCGAAATCGTTATGCGTCCGCCTGAGCTTGCGCGCGACGACAGCTCGACGCTGGATGCGATGATCCATGCGGGCGAAACGGTGCGCAAAAGCGGGCGCGACTTTGCTGACGTGATGCTGCTGCAGCCGACCTGCCCGGTGCGCCCGCGCGATATGGTGCTGCAAGCGTGCGCCGAATACGCCGCCCAACCTTGCGACTCGCTCGTGGCGGTGAGCCAGCGTCCGCTCAAGATCGGCACGGTCGAAGACGGCTGGTATCGACCGAACTACGAATTCGGCGCGCAGTCGCGGCTGACCTCACCGACATGGTACGAAAACGGCTGGCTCTATCTGACGACAGCCGAAACGATGTTCGAGCGCAGAAGCCTAACCGGCGAGCGCGTGCGCGCATTCGAGGTGCCGCGACCGTTCGACGAAGTCGACATCGACACCGCGCTCGATCTGGCGCTTGGCGAGCGCGTGCTCGCCGAGACGCGCGCGCGCCTCGGCTACGCGCCCCGATGACGCTGTCGTTGCGCCGATTTGCGGGCAGCACGTACGACTGGATCCGTGCGGCCGCGTTCGATCTGTCGCCGGCGGGACGCGAAAGCGCCAAAGAACGCGACCGCGCGGACGCTTTTCTGGATGCGTTCGCGCGCGCGGGCGACGCGCGATTTTCGGGCACCGTCCTGGTCGACGGCACGTTCGACAATCCGAACTTTTGGGCGCGCTACGCGCTGCTGCGCCGGTCGCTGGGGCTCGCGCAGGCGCGCGAAGTCGGCCTCGTCGGTCCGTTCAAGCGTCGCCAAGTTCGCGGCATGTTCGGCCGCTTGGGCATCTCGGAAATCTACGATTTCGGCGAGGTGGCGCCCGACAGCCGAACGCGCGACGCAGCGCAAAAGCTCGCCGCGCAGACGCACGATCCCGACGGCGTCATGGCGTGGCAGCTGCCCGGCGGCATGAATCCGGCGATCCTCTACGACGGCGTTCTCAAGGCGCAGCGTTTGCCCAGCGTCGATCCGCTGCGGGCCGATTTCGTGCCCAATGTCGCCCAGGCGCTTGCTTGTTTTGCGCGTGCGCGCGAAATCCTCGACGCGGCCAAACCGGACTTGTTGGTCGTAAGCCATCCATTCGGCTTCCGTTGCGGCGGGCTTGCTTGGCAGGCGCTGCAGCGCGGCATACCGACGATCCTGGCATTCGGCCTGTTCGGCGTTTTGCGTTATGCGCGGATGGACAAGCCGGACGACCTTTTCGAGTTCTACGACCAGCCGACGCACGAAGAAATCGACGGGCTGCCCGACGAAAAGGCAACCCTGCTTCAGGCGATCGGCAGCCGCTACGTCGATGCGCGCATGCGCGGCAAGTCGGACGATCTTGCCGCCTTGCTTGCCTTTCGGCAAAGGCTCGGCTTCGTCGATCGGGCGGCGGTCGCCGAACGTTTCGGCTGGGATCCGGCGAAGCCAATCGTCGCCGTCTATGCGTCGAACTGGTTCGACTGGCCGCATCAACTGGGCATGCGCAATTTCCGCGATTTCCGCGATTGGATCGCGGTGACGGCGGCGGCGGCGGCGGCCAATCGCGATGTGAACTGGCTTTTCAAGCCGCATCCGGCCGAAACAGTATTCGGCGGACCGTCGCTGACGGAACTTCTGCCGCAGATGGCGACGGGCCCCAACATCGCGCTGTGTCCGGCCGACTGGAACAACGGCGCCGTCATGCAGGCGATCGACGCTCTGGTCACGTACCACGGCACGTCGGGCGTCGAGTTCGCAGCAATCGGCAAGCCGGTGCTGTTGCCGGACGTCGGCAAGTACCATCGTGCGGGCTTTGCGCATGTGGCTCAGTCGCGCGCCGAATACACGGATTGCCTGTCGCGTCGCTGGTGGACGTCGCGCGACGCAGTCGGCGACCGGCGTCGTGCGGAAATCTACGCCGGCTGGTGGTTCTGTGCCGCCGACTGGCAAGGCCGCTTCGTGTTCGAAGACGATTCGCGGCGCGATGCGCTCTATGGCGGTCTGCCGCCGCTTTTCGCCGAAAATCCTGGCCCCGTGGCGCGCGAAATCGCCGAAATCGCCGCGTGGTGGCGGTCGGGCGAGCAGCACTACCACAAAGCCAAAATGCGCCGCGCCGACGGCTACGCGCTCAGCAACGTGTCGAACTGATTCGAAAGATTGCAGGATGAACATTCTCGGTATCCATTGCGGACACAACTCGACGGCGGCCTTGATGGTCGACGGCCGCATCGTCGGCGCGGTCCAAGAGGAACGCTTCACGAAGCGCAAAAACCAAGTCGCGTTTCCGCTGCGGGCGATCAAGCATCTCGTGGCGGCGCATCTGGGCGGCGATTCGTCCCGAATCGACACGGTTGCGCATGCCACGCGCGAAATCGATCCCGTGGGTCTTGCCGTCAGCCGCTACTCGGACTTCACCGTGCACGACCACGTCGCGGAGATGCGCGCCTATTGGCGCCCGATTTTCTACGAAGGCAAAGCCAACGACGGCGCGTACTGGCGCGACATGTATCGCGCAGGCGAGCGTCTCAATGCCGACCACAATGTCGATGCAGACAAGCTCATGTCGATGCCGATGGCGGAATCGATCCGCTATCTCGGCGACGTCGAACGACCGCGCGTGCTGGCGCAAGGGATCGGCTGGCAGGGCCCCGCCGAGACGGTCGACCACCACGAATGCCATGCCTACTACGCGTTCTACGGTGCCGCGATCGACCGTGCCCATTGGGCGGACACGCTCGTCTTGACGGCCGATTCGTGGGGCGACGGGCAGAACTGGAGTGCGAGCGTCGTCGCCGAAGACGGGACCCTCGTTAAACTCGCGGGCGGCCGCGACCATGGCGTGGCGCGCATCTACCGCTTCACGACGCTGATCCTGGGCATGAAGCCGCTCGAGCACGAATACAAGGTCATGGGGCTGTCGGGCTACACGCGGCCCAGCAAATACATCCGCGACGTCGAACGGATCTTTTTCGAAGCGCTCGATTTCCGCGACGGAAAATTCGTGCAAGACCGCCCTCTCGTCGACAGCTATTTCGATCTCAAGGACCGTCTCGAAGGCCATCGCTTCGACAACGTCGCGACCGCCTTGCAGAACTGGTGCACGTCCCTCACGCGGGCCTGGACCAGCCATTGGCTGGAGAAGACCGGCAAGCGCAGCCTGTGTTTCTCGGGCGGGCTTGCGATGAACATCAAGACCAACGGCATGCTTGTCGATCTGCCCGGACTCGACCGTCTCAGCGTGCCGGCCTCGGGCGGCGACGAATCGACGCCGATCGGTGCTGTCTTCGCCGTTGCGGCGGGCGTAAAAGCGGCCCCGCAGCCGATGACCCACGTTTATCTCGGAGCCGACCGCGCCGACGATCCGGAGAACGACTGGCGTCACGGCATCGCGCGCGCGAACGCGAACGTCGCCGACTATTCGGAGCGGTCTGGCGTCGGCCCGCGCGAATTGGCGCGCCTGCTTGCCGCGGACCAGATCGTGGCGCGGGCCTGCGGCCCCATGGAATTCGGCGCGCGCGCGCTCGGCAACCGTTCGATCCTCGCGAACCCGAAGAACCCGGCGAATCTGAAGCGCATCAACGACGCGATCAAAAATCGCGATTTTTGGATGCCGTTCACGCCGTCGATGCTGGCGGAAAAGGCGCATCTCTATCTCCAGATACCCAAGGGCATCGTGGCGCCGTTCATGACGGTCGGCTACCAGACGACGGCGCTGGCCCGCACGGAGATACCTGCCGCCCTGCATCCGGGCGATTTCAGCGCGCGGCCGCAATTCGTCTCGCGCGACGTCAATCCCGGCTATTGGGCGATCATCGACGCGTTTTCGTCTCTGACGGGCGTATTCGCCCTTCTGAACACGTCGCTCAACCTGCACGGCGATCCGATGAACCGGTCGGTTTCGGATGCCGCGCGAACCGTGGCGCTGTCGGAACTTGCGTTTTTGGCGCTGCCGGGCGACCGATTGCTGTACAAGGTCGCCGCAGCCGGTAGATTGGCCGAAATTCTCGGCTGAGATCCGGTGGGGCAAACAGTACGAATGGACATGTCGGAGCAAACGACCGTCTACGGACGCTACACGCTGGGATCCGGGGCCATCCTTGCCGATCGCGACAAGGTGTGGGATTCGCTCGCCGATCCGCAGGTACTCGACGGCTATCGCAAGTCGATGCTGCGCGATCTGCGCAAATCCGGCATTCGGCCGGAATCCATGGCCGACTGGAACGTGATGGATGTCGGCACCGGGCGCCAGGCGCTGGTCTTTCTCGAACTCGGCGCCAAGCGCGTCGAGCATTTCGACATCAGCCCCGAGAACGTCGCGCGCATGTCGGCCTATCGCAGCGATGCCGGGCTCGCGGCCCGCCTGCAGACGACGTGCTGCGATATCGTCGACGCCGATCTCGGTCACGACAAGTTCGACTTCGTGTATCTGAACGGCATCGTGCAGCATTTTTCGGATGTCGGTCGCGGCATTTCGAACTGTGCGGCGGCGCTTAAGACCGGCGGCATGTTTTGGCTCTACTTCTACCGCTCGGGCACGTTCGACAATTTTGTGCTCTATGCGCTGCGCACGCTCATGTACGGCAGCAACGTGGTGCCGCCCGGCTACCGCTTCGGCGCCGACTATGTCGGCGCGCGGCTGTTCTACTCGGACCAGGTCAAGGACAACTACCTCACCTCCATCTACATGGACGGCGTTTTCACGCGCCAGGCAAGGCTCTACACGGTCGCAACCTATCTGCGCGCGATGGAGCTGCTCGGTTTCGAGGTCGCCTCGAGTTCGGGGATCGATCCGATCGGGCGCGACGTCGACCATCAGTTCGCGCGTGCGGCGACCGTCGTCACGCTGCGCAAGGTGCGCGCACCCGACGCCGCCGCGATCGAGGCGGCGCGCGGATTGCTGGCGCCCGCAAAAGAAGTCGATCAGCTCGACGAAGCGCTCTACGAAGAGCCCGAAATCCGCGAGACGGCCGCCTTGTTCAAGCGCCTGATCGCGACACTGAACGGTCTGCGCGCAACGGTCGATCTGCGCGCCCTTGCCGCGATGCGTGTTTTTGCGTTCCTCGCCCAGATCGCGCGTGCGGCCGATTTCGATCCCGCCCGCCGCCATCCCGAACTTCAGGCGCTGCTCAAGACGATCTTGGCCGTCGTCGAAGTCGAGATCCCGTCCGTAAGCTGAGCTACCGCGACCTTCGCCCGTCAGGAGTGCCCCCATGCCCGCATTCGAAATCGCCGGCCGCAAGATCGGCCCCGACCATCCGCCGCTCGTGATCGTCGAAGTCGGCATCAACCACGAAGGCAGCTTCGACAAGGCGATCGCCATGGTCGATGCGGCCGTGGGAGCGGGTGCGGAGGTCGTGAAATTCCAGTGCCACATCACCGAAAAGGAGATGGTGCCCACCGACATGACGCCGGGCGAAATCTCGTCCGAGAAATTGTGGGACATCATCAAGCGCTGCGAACTGACCGAAGACGAAGAGCGCCGCGTGCAGGCCTATTGCGCGCACAAGGGCGTCACGTATCTCTCGACGCCATTTTCGCGCGAGGCGGCCGACCGGCTCGACGCGATGGGCGTGCCGGCCTTCAAGATCGGTTCGGGTGAGTGCAACAATCTGCCGCTGCTCGACCATATCGCGCGCCTGGGCAAGCCGGTCATCCTGTCGACCGGCATGAACGATCTTGCCTCGGTGCGCCGGTCGGTGGCCGTTCTCGAAGGCCGCGTACCTTACGCGCTCTTGCACTGCACGAGCATGTATCCCACGCCTTACGAGAAAGTGCGGCTCGGCGGTATCGGCGATCTGCAGCAGGCATTTCCAAGCGCACCGATCGGTCTGTCGGACCATTCGCTCAACATCTATACGTGCCTCGGTGCGGTGGCGCTGGGGGCGAGCATCCTCGAGAAGCATTTCACCGTGTCGCGCGCATGGCCAGGCCCCGATACGCCCATCTCGATCGAGCCGGACGAACTTGCGCATCTCGTGACGGGCTCGAAAGCCGTGTGGCAGGCGCGCGGCGGCGGCAAGACGATCCTTGCCGAAGAACAGCCTGTCATCGACTTCGCCTATGCGACGGTCGTGTCGATCGCCCCGATCAAGGCCGGCGCCGTATTCAGCCGCGACAATATCTGGGTGAAGCGTCCGGGCACGGGCCAGTTGAAAGCCGACCGCTTCGAAGACGTGGTCGGCAAGCGCGCCAGCCGCGACATCCCGGCCGACGTGCATATCGCGCCCGACGACGTGGTCGGCCTCGGCTGACGCGATGTTCGTGGTGACGGGTGCAAGCGGGTTCGTCGGCACCCATCTCGTGCGTGCGCTCTCGGCGCAAGGGTCAAGCGTTCTTGCCGTCGCACGCCGACCGATCCCGGCGCCGCCGAACGGCAAAGCGCTGCAGATCGGCGACTATGCCGATCTCGTTCCGCCGGGCCGCGACTGCGTGCTTGTCGATGTTGCCGACACGCGCGATCTTGCTGCCGCGCAAGCGGCGGGTGAAGCGCATGTGGAAGCGGCCCGCGAACGCGCACGGCTTCTTTATGCGCGCGACTGGGCGTTCGTCGTCGTTGCGTCGTCGGCAGCGGTCTACGGCGATGCTCAGATCCACGCGCATCGCGAAGACGAAGCCGTTTCGCCCGCAAGTGTCTATGCGCGCGCCAAGCATGCCGCAGAGAACGCCGCTTTGGCACAAGGCGGCGCTGCGTTGCGGCTTGCAAATCTCTACGGGCCGGGCATGGCCGCCAACAACGTGCTGTCCGACATTCTGGCGCAGTGCCATACGGCGGGACCAATCAAGATTCGCGACGGCGGGCCCGTGCGCGACTATTTGTGGGTCGCCGATGCCGTGGCCGCGTTCATGCGCGTCGCAACCGCGCGCGCCGGCGGCATCTGGAACGTCGGCACGGGACGCGGCATTTCGGCACGTTCCTTGGCGCGGATGCTCGCAACGCGTTTCGGCAAGCCGGACCGCGAAATCGTCGAGACGGCACCGCAAAGTACGGTCTCGCATTTGGTGCTGGATTGTGCGGCCCTCGCCGCGAAGCTTTCATGGACCGCCCGCACGTCGCTCGACGACGGGCTTTCGCAACTTGCCGCGGATCTGAAATGAGCAAACGCATCGTCGCCGTCTTCACCGGCAACCGGGCTGAATACGGTCTGCAATATCCGATCTTGCGCGCGATCGAAGCGCACCCGGATCTCGATTACCGGCTGATCGTATCGGGGGCGCATCTCGATCCGGATTTCGGCGCCACGCTGAAGGAGATCGAGGCCGACGGCTTTGCGATCCATGCCGAAGTGAAGATCGACATGCCGAAGGATTCGAAATCGAGCACGGCACGCGCTATCGGCTCGGGCATTTTGTCGATGAGTGCGGCCCTCGAGCGCATTGCGCCCGACATTCTCGTGGTCTATGCCGACCGCTTCGAAGGGTTCGCCGCCGTCGTCGCCGGCACGCAGATGAACGTGCCGACGGCGCATGTCGAAGGCGGCGATCTGACCGAAGGCGGTGCGCTCGACGATTCCGTGCGCCATGCGATGAGCAAGCTCGCCCACCTGCATTTCACGACCAATCAGCAGGCGAGCAATCGCGTGCTGGCGATGGGCGAGGAGGCTTGGCGTGTGCACACGGTTGGCTTCCCCGCGATCGACATGATCAAAGACGGAAATTTCGCGCGCCCCGCCGACGTCGCGGCCAAGCTCGGGCTCGATCTAGCGCGTCCCGTGGTGCTGTTCACGCAGCATTCGGTCACGACCGAGTTCGACCAGGCCGCTTCCCAAACGCAGCCCTCCCTCGAAGCGCTCAAGCGCTTGGCGCAGGAGGGCGTGCAGGTGGTTGCGACTTATCCCAACAACGATGCGGGCGGGCGCGCGATCATCGCCAAACTTGAGAATCTCGCAAGCCAGCGTGTGCCGGGCCTCTCTATGCATCGCTCGCTCGGGCGCTGGCTCTATCACGGCGTGCTGGCGCTGGCGCGCGATCCGGCCATCCGCGTGGCGTGCGTGGGCAACTCGTCGTCGGGCATCAAGGAAACGCCGGCCTTCGGGTGCCCGACCGTCAATATCGGTTCGCGCCAGCTCGGCCGCCTGCGCGCCGAAAACGTGCTCGACGCGGGCTACGATGCCGACGCGGTCGCCACCGCAACGCGAAACTGCTTGTTCGACGATGCGTTCAGGTCGCTTTGCCGGTCGGTCGCCAATCCCTACGGTCTTGGCGATGCGGGCGTGAAGATCGCCAAGGTCTTGGCCGAAGTGGCACTCGACGAAAAGCTGCTGCGCAAGCGCATGACGCTGGCGGGCGAAGTACAGGACGGGTGGTTCCGCTGATGCGCAACGCACTGCCCGCCACGGCCAAACTGCGCGACGCGGTCGAAGCGCTCGAGCGTTCGCGCACGCTCATCTGCGCGCTTGTCGATGCCGAAGGGCATCTGTTGGGTGTGCTGTCGGACGGCGACGTGCGCCGCGCATTGCTTGCGGGCCACGGGCTCGACGCCAAGGCCGCCGACGTGATGACGCGCACGCCCGTCACGGGCCCCGCCGAAGCCGCACCGGCGGCCTTGCGCGAGATCATGCAGGACCGGCGCGTCGCCGCCATTCCGCTTGTGGATGCGGCCGGTCGCTTCACCGACATCGCACAGCTTGCCGACATCGACACCGACGTGCCGACCGGCGGCGAAGCGTTCGACTTCGCCGTGATCATGGCGGGCGGGGAGGGCAAGAGGCTGCGCCCGCTCACGCTCGACCGGCCGAAGCCCATGATCGAAATCGCCGGCACGCCGCTGCTCGAGCGCCAGGTGCGCGCGATGGTGGCAAGCGGGCTCAAGCGCATTTTCATCGCGACCAACTATCTCGGCCACATGATCGAGGCGCATTTCGGCGACGGGTCGGCGATGGGTGCGCGCATCGAATATCTGCGCGAATCGGAAAAAATGGGCACGGCGGGGGCGCTGTCGCTGCTGGCCGAAGCGCCCATGCGCCCGATCCTCGTCGTCAACGGCGACGTGTTGACGACGTCGGATTTCGGCCATCTGTGCAGCTTTCACCATGAGGAGCGCGCCTTCGCGACGGTTGCCGCCATCCTCTACCGCGTCGAAGTGCCGTTCGGCGTTCTGCATGTGGAGGGAAGGCGCCTGCATCGCATCGAGGAGAAACCCTTGCAGCGCTTCTTGTGCAATGCGGGCATGTATGTGCTGTCGCCGGAAGCGTTGGCGCTGGTGCCGAAGGACAAACACTACAACATGACCGAACTGCTCGAAGCCGCTCTTGCGGCGGACAAGCGCGTGGGCGTGTTTCCGGTGCACGAGTATTGGAGCGATATCGGCAATCCGGGCGACCTCGAAAAGGCCGTCGCGACGTTCGAGAACCGCAAAACGGAGCGCACATGACGGCGGCAATTTCAGGCGAAAAAGTGTTCGTGACCGGTGCCGATGGTTTCATCGGCAGCCATTTGGTCGAACTTCTGGTGCGCAGCGGCGCCAAGGTGCGGGCACTCGTGCTCTACAATTCGTGGAGCAGCCTCGGCTGGTTGGCGGATGTGCCCGCCGAAATCCGCGCCGAGCTCGAGATCGTGCCGGGCGACATTCGTGATGCCGAGCGCGTGGAGGCAAGTGCCCGCGACTGCGCCTACGTCTTCCATCTCGCGAGTTTGATCGCCATTCCGTACAGCTACGTAGCGCCGCGTTCCTACGTCGACACCAACGTGACTGGCGCGCTCAACGTGCTCGAGGCGTGCCGCAGCGCCAAAGCTCTGCGCCGCCTGGTGCATGTCTCGACGTCCGAGGTCTACGGCACGGCGCAAATCGTGCCGATCCCGGAAAGCCATCCGCTGGTCGGCCAGTCGCCCTATTCGGCGTCCAAGATCGGCGCCGACAAGATGGCGGAATCCTACCATCTCTCCTTCGGCCTGCCGCTGGTAGTGGCCCGGCCCTTCAACACGTTCGGGCCGCGCCAGACGATGCGCGCGGTGATCCCGACGATCGCGGGCCAATTGCTGGCCGGGGTCGAACGCTTGAAGCTCGGCGCCGTGTCGCCGACACGCGACTTCAACTACGTGACCGATACGGCCGCCGGCATGCTCGCACTGGCGCTGTGCGATTCGGCGATCGGCCAGACCGTCAATATCGGGACGGGTCTTGAATACACGATCGGCGAAACAGCCGAAAAGCTGATGGCGATCTGCGGGCATCAAGCGCCGATCGACACCGATGAGCAGCGCCTGCGCCCGGCAGGCAGCGAAGTGAACCGCCTGTGCGCGGACACTTCGCGCATTCGCGCGATGACCGACTGGGCGCCGCAAGTTCCGTTCGAAGACGGGCTCGCGCGCACGGTTGCGTGGCTGCGAGCGACCGGCCAGGCGAACGCGGCGACCGGCTACACGATCTGAGGCGACGAGTGGAGACCGATATGCATGCCCTTCCAGCGCGCCGACAGAAGGCGATCATATTCGTCGATGCGGACGTGACGATCCGTCATTTCCTTCTCAATGATACGTTCGACGCGATGATGGCCAAACACGACTGCATTTTCGTGCTGCCGCCGGTAGGTTGGCGGCGCATCATCAACGGCCGCGAATTGATCCCCAAACGGTACCACCTTCAGATCGTTGAATTGCCCGAAGCGCGCCGCTTGTTGTGGAAGCGACTGGTTGCGATCGATCAAATGCGCTTACCGCTGCGTCTCGACGCATATCGACTTTGGCGACTGCGGTTCTTTCAATGGGGCTTTAAGGCCGCTTTCATCCACGCGATCCTCGCCCTTCCGGGGATCCGCCAATTGGCCGAGTACGTGACCTCCCTTCGCTTGAAGGAAGTGCCGGCACAGGCACTGGAATCGCTGATAGCCGAATTCGAGCCAGACGTGCTGATTCATCCTAGCACGTTCGAAGGCTACTTCATCAACGACGTGGTCGAGATCGGCCATCGGCGTAAGATTCCGAGCATCCTCGTGATGAACTCGTGGGACAATCCCAGTATCAAGCGCGCTGCCGCCGGCACGCCGGACTGGGTCGTCGTGTGGGGCGAGCAAACGCGCATACATTGCGTCGAGATGATGCGTGCCCCCCCCGAACGCGTTCGCATCATCGGTGCGGCACAATTCGACGTGTTCCGCAATCCGCCGCGGATCGATCCGGCCGCGTTCCGTGCCGAGTACGGCTTTGCGGCCGATGCGCGTGTCGTCCTCTATGCGGGTTCGTCCAAGCGTTTGGACGAAGCGCGGCATCTCGACGCAATCGACGCTGCGATTTCGTCGGGCGCTTTGCCACCGATGAAGATCGTCTACCGGCCGCATCCGTTCGGCATGCGCCAGCAATTCGCCAAGAACATTCTGGCCGCGAATTGGCAGCATGTGCAGATCGAAACCACGATGCGCGATTTCCTTGCACGTATCGCGGATGGAACCCATCGCGGCTTCCACATTACCGACTATGCGCGCACCCACGACATTCTGGCGTCGATTGACGCCCTTATCTCGCCGCTCTCGACGATCTTGATCGAGAGCGCAGTCCACGGCAAGCCCGCACTTTGCTACCACCCCAAAGAGGACGAGGCGGAAATCAAAGGCGTGATCACCGCGCAGTTGCGGCATTTCGAAGAGCTGTTCGACATGAGCCTGCTGCTCGTCGCGCGTTCGGTCGATTCGTTTGTACCGTTGTTGTGCGAGCTAGTGGCGCAAGTCGATGATCCGGACTATCCCGTGCGCATCAAGGAACGCGTCGCGTTTTTTGTCGCAACACCCCAGGCCCGCTACAAAGACGCGCTCGAAGCATTTGTTTGTGATGTCATAGCGCGCCACGGGGCTGCCCAGTAGGCGCCAACACGCTGTAAAACAAGGGCGAGTTTGGCCTTGCATCGTCTGGTAACCAATGTTAGAAAAAACCGCGTTCATTACATGAACACGATATCTTCTGTCCCCCGACTTCAATCGAACCTACCGAGGAGTCATCGATGCTCGAGAATCTTGGCGACAAAGGCATTGTGATTGCGTCGCGCGAGCTGACGATCGAGAACACGACCTATTGCGGCGCCAAATGCATCATGTGCCCGCGCGATGAATACTCGATGCGCTGGCAACACATGCCGTTCGACCTTTTCACGACTTCAGTCGACCAAGCGGTGAAACTCGGCGTCACGTCTCTCGATCTTTGCGGCTTCGGCGATCCGCTGATGGATCCGGATTTTGAAGAGAAGCTGCGTTACGCCAAGACCAACTATCCGCACCTGCGCATCTACATTGCGACGACCGGCCACCTTTTGAACAAGAAGGCGCTGCCCTGGATCGCCAAATACATCGATACAATCAAGATTTCGAACTACGGCTTTTCGAAGGAATCCTACGAGGCCGTGCATGCCGGTGTCGTGAAGTTCGAGAAGGTGTGGGAAAACATCCATGCTCTTCTGGCGCTGCCGCGCGGCCAGCGCCCCTACACGATTCTGTCGTACCTGATCTTCCCGGAAAACGAACACGAAATCGAAGATTGGAAGACCTATTGGTCCACGATCGCCGACGAAACGATGGTCTGGCGCCCGCATAATTACGGCGGTGCGCAGTCAATCGAGCCTCTGGCCTACGTCACGAACGACCGCCAGGGCGACCAAAAGGTTCGCTCGTGCGGACGCCCGGTCAAGGGCAACCCGTTCCTGCGCGTCAACGGTGATATTTCGGTCTGTTGTTTCGACTTCAACAACCGTCTGACCGTCGGTAACATGTACAAGGCTTCGTTGTTCGACATTCTGGGCGGCCCGGCGCTTGCGAACGTGAAGCAGGTCCACGAAAATCTCGCATTCAAGGGATGTGGCCTGCTGTGCGATGGCTGCGACCAGATCTACGACCGCAGCGACGCGCTGGTCTACTCAAGCGCCAACCGCCGCACCGACCAGCCGACGACGCATCTCGAACACGTCGTGCGCCTCGTCGAAACGGCTTGATCGACGGGCGTGGGTGCCGACTGGTGCGCTACGTACGTCGCAGCAAGGCTGGTTCGGCTAGACGGTAGGTTCGATGGAAAACTCGCCGAAACGGATACCGTTCGTGTGCTGTCCCGGTGCGCTGCCGACGCCCTTGTCGTCGGGCACTGCGATGATTGTCCACTAGCTACTCCAACGTTTCGCGGACAATAGGTTGGGATTGCGGGGCGTCTCGCTTGCAAAGCTAAAAGCAGGCCAGCAAATCTATGAAGCTATCGCTGGCGTGAGTAGCCAGATGGGGAGCGATTTCGAGTTTCGCTTTCATGATTCGAAAGGCGTCAAATCGAGGGCGGCATTTTTTCGCGGGGAGCTGCCGAGCTATGCCAAGGCCGATGTCGAAATCGTCCATGCATACTACCACTCGCTGGACTACGCGCGACGTCGGGTATTTTCCTAACCCGCTTGAAGCTGTCGAGGCCGTCGCGCGGGAAAATCTCGACGCTATTTCCAATTCTCTGTTTACCGGCGGAAGCAAATCGACCATTTCCTGCATTGGATTGTCGCTTTTCGCGCGTGAAATGCTGCCGTATATCGCTTGGCCGCTCGCGCGCAACGAAATGACGTTTACGATAATTATTCTACGAAACGCAAATCCTGACCCAAACCCCCGGCATCTCCGTAAAGGGGCAGATAAGCCATGCGAAGCTGCTTGCTGAATATGCCGCAACCAACGCGTCATTGTTGCAATCGCCAGAACAAGAATGCTAGTTACATGTTCACAGCGTGAACTCGACCTTTTTGCGCCGAATCCTTTTTTGGCAGTCGGCGCCGCTACGCGGCACGCATCCGTGCGCGCTGCAGCGCCACTCGAGTCGAGCAAAGCAGCGTGGAAAAAGGATCGCCATTGGGCAAACTTAACGATATCAGCGGCGGTTCGCCGGTGACGGGGGGCTTACGGCGCAATTTGGTTGTCCGCGCGTTTCGCTTGATGTCGACGCGCGAGCAGCTCGGCGCTTTCTCTATTGTCGCGGTCTCCCTCCTGTCGGGGATGCTCGAGATTGGCATTCTCGCGATGATCGGCCCGATTGTCTATGTGCTCTTCGATCCGGAAAGCTTGTCGACGTCGAAGGTGGGAACGTTCCTGGCGCTGTGGATCGATCTTGCCAACCAAACTGCAGCGCTCGGCGTGTTTGCAGCCGCCATCGTCATGCTCATGCTCGTGTCGGCGAGCGTGCGCCTTCTGACGCTCTACATTTCGGAGCGCCATTCGGTAGCGTGCCGGACGCGCCTGGCGAACGAAATGCTGGAACAGCTTGTCGCCGCACCTATCGAGTGGTCGCAACGCTTCTCGACCGCCGCGAAATTGAACCTCATTCAGGTCGATGTTTCGACGTGGCGCAACGACTTTCTCCAGAACGTAATGGCGTGCACGCAGTCTTTGGTCCTCATCTTGATGCCGGCGATCGCCGTCGTGGCAATGGCGCCGTCGATGGGCATCGGGGCCATTGCTGTGACGGCTGCATTAGTGGCGGGCGTTGTCGGCTTCTTCCGCAAGCACATAAGGCGCAGCGCAAATGCCGTCGCGGACGTGCGCAATGTTGCCGCCCAACGGCTCATGCAGGTACTGGCGGGCCTTCGCGAGGTCAAACTTTCGGGCAACAGACGCTATTTCGTCGACTACTTCGCAACCCCCAACCGCACCGCCTCGGCATTGGGAATCTCGGCGCGCATATGGGCCGGCTCGCCCGGCATTCTGATCCATACGATGGGCCAGATCGGATTTCTGGCGACCGCATTCGCGCTGTGGGCGACGAGCGACAATGCCGCCGGTGCTGCCGCCACGATGGCGATCGTCGCAGTATTCTTCGCGCGTGTTTTGCCGGTTTTCAATGCGATCGGCAACAGCCTCGCCCAGCTCTTTCGTTCGGCACCGATCGTGCATTCGATCCTTGAGGTTCTGTCCGAACTCGAAGCAGTCAACCGCGCGCAAGCCGAGAAATCGACGATCGAGCCGCCCGCATCGTGGCGGCGCATAGCACTTGAGCGCGTACAGAAAACCTATCTCGACGCAGAACATCCGGCCCTTGCCGTCGATAGCGTCGTCTTTGAACGCGGCAAGGTCTACGGCCTTGTCGGTCGGTCGGGTTCGGGAAAATCGACGCTCGCAAACATTCTCGCCGGTCTCGTTTCGCCGACCAGCGGACGCGTGTCGGTCGACGATGTCGATCTCGCGTCGATCGACTTGCGCAAATGGCACCGGAGCATCGGCTACGTGGCGCAAGCGCCGTTTCTTTTCGATGCCACAATTGTTGAAAACGTCACCTGCGGCGAACAGCTCGACAATGTACGCCTCGCCCAAGTGCTCGAAGAGGTGCAGCTTGCGGCTTTCGTCGCCGCCCAACCGCGCGGCCTCGACACGCATGTAGGCGAGCGCGGCGGGCGCATGTCGGGCGGGCAAATCCAGCGCGTATCGATCGCGCGTGCCGTCTATCGCCGTCCGAGCATTCTTATCTTCGACGAGGCGACGAGTGCGCTTGATGGAGAGACGGAACGTGAAATCCAGTCGGTTCTTGCCGCGCGCGCGCCGGAGCGTCTGACGCTCATCATCGCGCACCGCATCAATACGCTCAAAGAATGCGATGAGATCGTGGTGCTCGAAGACGGCAAGGTCAAAGACCGAGGCACGTTCCAGACGCTGTCTATGCGCAGTCCCGAGTTCAAAGCAATGCTGGCCGCCCACGTCGGCGCGCCAGACCAGTCCGACCCGAAATCTGTTTCCAACCGGCTGCCCGCCGTCGAATGATCGACGCTGCGCTCAGGAGAATCGAGAGAAAATGAAGGTCAAGATCTACGGCGCAGGTTCGATCGGTAACCATCTGGCGAATGCCGCGCGCACGCTCGACTGGGCGGTCGATGTGGTCGATCCCGATCCGCAAGCGCTCGCGCGTATGCGCAACTCGATCTATCCGGGGCGCTACGGCAAGTGGGACGAGGCGATCCGCCTGTTCGCGCCCGCCGACGAGCCCAAAGGCGGTTACGATCTCGTCTGCGTCGGCACGCCACCCGACGTGCACATCAAGCTCGCGCGCGCGGCTGTGGCCGAACGCGCGCGCGCCGTCCTCGTCGAGAAGCCGCTGTGCGGCCCCAATCTTGAAGGTGCCCAAGCGCTCGCCGACGAAGCGGCCAAAGCGGGTGTGGCCGGCTTCGTGGGCTACGACCATGTCGTGGGCCGTGCGGCCCGCCTTGCGTGCGACACCGCGCTGGCCCCCGGAATCGGCAAGATCGCGACGCTCGACGTCGAATTCCGTGAATTCTGGGGCGGCATCTTCGCGGCCCATCCGTGGCTTTCGGGCCCCTCCGACAGCTATCTCGGCTACTGGCAACGCGGGGGCGGGGCTTCGGGCGAACATTCGCACGCGGCCAATCTGTGGCAGCATTTTGCGCATGTCGTCGGCGGCGGGCGCGTCGTTTTCGTTCAGGCCACGCTCGATTTCGTGCGCGACGGCACCATCGACTACGACCGCCTGTGCATGATGACGCTCGAGACCGAGAGCGGGCTCGTCGGGCGTTGCGTGCAGGACGTGGTTACGCAGCCGCCGCGCAAATGGGCGCGCATCCAGGGCGCGGACGGTTTCGTCGAATGGACCTGCGGCTACGCACCCGGCATCGACCAGGTCGAAGCCGCATTGCCGGGCCGTGTTGCGAGCGTGCAGCGCGTTTCCAAAACGCGCCCCGACGATTTCATCGAAGAGCTGCGCCACATCGATCAAGCACTTGCGGGCGACCCGGCGAAGTCGCCCATCGCGTTGTCGCGTGGGCTCGACACGATGCTCGTGGTTGCCGCCGCCCATCTCTCGCAGCAGACGGGCCGGCGCGTGAAGATCGACTATTCCAAAGGGTGGGTGCCCGCTGCACTCGCAGCCGTTTGAGTTTTTCCGAACAAGGTAGCGCCATGACCGAGACGATCGCAAAATTCGGCTTCGAGGATCTTTTTGTCCTCGATCTTGCCAACAACCACCAGGGCAGCGTGGCGCACGGCAGCGCCATCATCCGTTCCTGCGCCGAGATCGCCAAGCGGCACGGCGTAAAGGCCGCGATCAAGTTCCAGTTCCGCGATCTGCCGGAATTCGTCCACAAGGACGAACGCGCCGTGCCGACCAACAAGCACGTGCCGCGCTTCCTGTCGACGCAGCTGAGCTGGTCCCAGTTCGGCGAGTTGCTGGCCGAGATCCGCAAGACGGGCCTGCTTGCGATGTGCACGCCGTTCGACGAGGCCTCGGTCGACCGCATCGCCGACATGGGTTTCGACATTATCAAGGTCGCGAGCTGCTCGGCGCGCGACTGGCCGCTCTTGCAGAAAATCGCGACCTGTGGTTTGCCCGTGGTCGCCTCGACTGGCGGGCTCGACCAAAGCGAGGTCGACGATCTTGTGAGCTTCCTCACCCATCGCGGCTGCGATTTTGCGCTGATGCATTGCGTGTCGATCTATCCCACACCCGATGCTGCCTGCAATCTTGCCAACATCGCCGAATTCGCCGAGCGCTATCCGGGGACGACGATCGGCTGGTCCACACACGAGCCGCCCGGCGAGACCGTGCATGTGGGGCTTGCCTACGCGTTCGGTGCCCGCATGTTTGAGCGCCATGTTGGTATTGAAACCGACACGATCAAGCTCAACGCCTATTCCTCGACGCCCGCCCAGCTCGATGCGTGGATCGCGGCATGGGCGCGCGCGCGCGCACTTTCGGGCAGCCGCCATCGCCAGCCCGCGAGTCCCGCGGAGAAGACCGCGATCGACGAATTGCGCCGCGGCGTTTTCGCGCGCACCCGCATCGAAGTGGGCGAAACGCTGCGCGCCGACCATATTTATTTCGCGTTCCCCTATCGCCCCGGCCAGCTTTCTTCGGGCGAGTGGCGCGACGGGATCGTCGCACGCCAAGCCGTCGCCCCCGACGCGCCGGTCGAGCTTGCCGGCATCGAGTGGCCGAGCGATCCGGATGCACGCGTGATCAAGCGCGCGATCCACGAGGTCAAAGCCTTGCTTGCCTATGCACGCGTGCCGCTGTCGCACGAGTTCCAGACCGAGTATTCGCACCATTACGGTGTGGCCAATTTCCGCAAGGTCGGCGCGGTGCTGATCACGGTCGTGAACCGCGACTACGCCAAGAAGATACTCGTCCAGCTGCCGGGCCAGATGCACCCGTGGCACTTCCACACGCACAAGGAAGAAACCTTCGTCGTGTTGTGGGGCGAACTCGTCATGGAGATGGAAAACAAGCGCAAGGTGCTGCAGCCTGGCGACGTGCTGACCGTGCTGCCCGGCGTGTGGCACCGCTTCTGGACCGAAACAGGCTCGGTGTTCGAAGAGATTTCGACCACGATCCAGAAGTCGGACAGCATGTACCGCGACCCCAACATCAACAAGCTGACCTCGGCCCAGCGCAAGACCATCGTCGACCATTGGGGCCGCTTCCAGCTGACCGAACAGATCCGTTCGGCGACGATCCCGCCGTCGGAATGATCCGCCGCGTCGTTTTCGATTTCGACGGCACGCTGGTCGATTCGAACGCGCTGAAGCGCGCCGCCTACGACCGCGTCGTCGCAGGCGATCCCGACGGCGCCGCGCTGATGGCGCAAGCGCTTGCCGCCGGTCCCGGCGACCGCCACGTCGTGTTCAAGCGCTATGCCGCACTGCGTGCGCGCAAAGATGGCCGCGATGCGGCTGCTTTGGCGCTCGCCTACACGGACATCGTCGATGCGGCCGTCGCTGCCGCACCTGCGATGCCGGGTGCCGAGGTCCTATTGCGGGCCTTGGCAGCCGAGGGGATCGACGCACATCTGAGTTCGGCCACACCGCTTGCGAGCCTTGCCTGGATCGTGGCGCGCCGCGGCTGGGACGGGCATTTCCGTTCGCTGCACGGCCGCCCGGCTGCCAAAGAAGAAACGCTGGCGCAGTTGATTGCCAAACACGGCACCGTACCGCACGAAATCGCCGTCGTCGGCGACGGCGACGACGATCGCGCAAGTGCCGCCGCGTTCGGCTGTGCCTTCTATCCGGTCGGTACGGCGAACGCCGCGCGCATCTACCGGCTCGACAAACTCCTGCCGCTTCTGAGGCTTGCCGCATGAACGAGAAAGATTTTCCGCCGTGCCCGATCTGCGCGGCCGCCGGCTGGACGCAGCTATACAGCGGCCCGGTACGCGATGGCATTTTTGGCGCCTCGCGCGACGCGGCCGTGGCGCGCTGCAGCGGCTGCGGCGTCGATCGCCTTGCGGAAAGTGCGTGCCTGCAGAAGGAAGACTACGAATCGCACGCCTACCGCGCGAAGCTTGCACAGGCCCACGACGTGGGTCGCCATTTCGACATGCACGACGAACTGGCGCGCTTCACGACCGAAGTCGTATGGCCGCGTTCGCTGCGCAAGGCGGTCGTCGCCGATGTCGGCTGCGGCGGCGGCAGTCTGCTCGACCATCTGGGGGCTTTGCCCGCGCGCGCGATCGCCGTCGACCCCGACCAGGCTTTCGCGCCTTCGCTGCAGGCGCGCGGCTACGATTGGTACGCCTCATGCGAAGCGGCTTATGCCGCGATCGGGGCGGGCCTCGACATTGCGTTCTGCATTCAGGTTATCGAGCATGTCGACGCACCGCGCGACTTTCTCGCGTCGATCCGCGCGTTGCTGAAGCCGTCGGGCATCCTCGTGCTGTCCACGCCGAACCGGCGCGACATCCTGATGGATCTGCTGCCCGACGATTTTCCGGCGTTTTTCTACCGCACCCAGCATCGCTGGGCGTTCGACGCGGACTCGCTCGGCAACTGCGCGCGGCGTGCCGGATTCGCCGTTGCCGAGACGCGCTATGTGCATCGCTACGGTATGGCCAACGCGCTCCACTGGATGCGCGACCGCAAACCCAAAGGTCGCACGGCGATGCCGCCGTTGGACGCGACCATGGACAAACATTGGCAGGCGTGCCTCGAAGCCACGGGCCGTGCCGACAATCTCTATCTCGTTCTGACGCCGGCATGAGTGCGGCTGCGCGCCTCGGGAGGCACTTTTGATCGACGGCAAACGCGTGCTCGCGGTCGTCCCCGCGCGGGGCGGCTCGAAAGGCATCAAGCTCAAGAATCTGCGCACGGTGCGCGGCCGCCCGCTGGTCGCCCTTGCAGGCGATGTCGTGCGTCAAGTGCCCGAGATCGACCGCGCGGTCGTCTCGACCGACCACGAAGAAATCGCGGCCGTTGCCGAGGCGGCGGGCCTTGCCGCACCATTCCGGCGCCCGCCCGAGATTTCGGGCGACCGTATTGGCGATCTCGAAGTGCTGGCGCATGCGCTTGGCGAATGCGAAGCGCTTGATGGCGTGCGCTACGACATCGTCGCGATGCTGCAGCCCACCTCGCCGTTGCGCACGCCTGCCAACGTGTCGGACGCGATCCGCATGCTTGCGACCGGCGGCTGGGATTCGGTCGTCACCGTGTCGCAGACCGATCTCAAGGCCCATCCGCTCAAGCAGTTCGTGCTCGACGGGCCCAAGCTCGGGTTCTTCGACGAAAGCGGGCGCGGCGTGATCGCGCGCCAGCAATTGACGCCGCTCTACCATCGCAACGGTATTGCCTACGCGATGACGCGCGAATGCATCATCGACCAGAAGACGATCTTCGGCCGCAACGCGGGCGCGCTCGTGATCCCGGGCCACCACGTGTCGATCGACACCGAGTGGGACATAAGAATGGTCGAGTATGTGCTCGCGCACGGCGACCCGTCGGATACGGACGGCTGAGCGAATCATGCGTCTTGCCTATCTCTTCCGAAGTGGGCGCAGCGACCGGATGGCCGAGGGCGGTCCGCGCGAGTTCACTTACGGCTATGCCGAGCTTGTCGCACAAGGTGCCGACGTGGCGATGCTCGAGGAAAGCGAATTCGGCCTTGCGCGCCCATGGCCCCGAGCCGTCGAAGCGCTGGCCAACCGCGTCAGTGCGGCGATCGGCACGCATCCGCGCACGGTGTGGGCGCTTGCGCGCGGGCGAGGCAAATTCGCGGGCTTTGCCGCGGTCGTCGCAACCAACCATGCGCTTGGCCTAGCTTTGTCGTTCCTGCATCGTTTGAGGCTCGTGTCCGCACGGCCGATCTTGTTGACCATGGGCCTCGTCGAACCGCACACGGGCGCGCTGCGGCGCGCATGGCTGCGATGGCTGTTGCGCGACACAGTGCTGGCCGCCTTGTCGAAGGGCGAGGCCGAATATTTGCGCCAAGCATTTCCCGACGGAGCACTCGATATTCGCGACTTCGTGTTCGGCGTCGATCTCGATTTCTGGAAACCCGATGCGGATGTCGGCACAAGCGACGAGATTTTGAGCGTCGGTAACGATCCCAAGCGCGATTTTGCGACGCTGGTTGCGGCTTGGCGGCCCGAGTTTCCGCTGCTGACACTCATTACAGCGTTGCCGGTCGCGAACGACAAGCCCAATATCCGCATCGAGCGCGGCGACTGGCGCAAGGCGGCAATCTCGGACGCCGATCTGCGCGCGCGTCTGCAGCGCGCACGCTTGGTCGTGGTCCCGCTGCAGGACACGTTGCAGCCGTCGGGGCAAAGTGCGGCCTTGCAGGCGATGGCCTGTGCGCGGCCCGTCGTGCTAAGCGCCAATCGTGGCCTGTGGGATCGGCCCCAGATCGAGCGGCATGCCGCCGCCCGGCTCGTGCCACCGGGCGATCCGGCCGCGTTGGCTGCGGCCGTCGCTACAATGCTCGCCGCTCCGGATGCGGCGGCTGCAATGGGAGCGCGCGCGCGCGACATGCTGGTGCGCGAGAACGTGTCGAGTGCCGCGATGGCGACGCAGATCCAGGCTCTGGCCGCGAGCCTGCGCGCGTGAAGGTCGCGATCAATTATCGCCGCGTCGAGGGGCCGTGGGGCGGGGGCAATCGCGTGGTTGCGGCGATCGAAGCGGCTCTGCTTGCGCGCGGCGACCATGTGGTCCGCGCGCTCGACGATGCCGACATCGACATCGTGCTGATCGTCGATCCCAGGCGGCGCAACCCGCAAATCACCTTCACGCCGGGCCAAGCGCTTGCCTATGTCGCGAATGTGCGGCCCACTTGCGCAATCGTCCACCGCATCAACGAATGCGACGAGCGCAAGGGCACGCACACGATGAATCTGCGCTTGCGCATCGCCAATTACTGCGCCGATCACACGGTGTTCGTTGCCTCGTGGCTCAAAGAGCTCAGCGTCTGGCGCCGCGAGACGGACGCGACTGTCGTTTTGGGCGGCGGCGACGACACGATCTTCAAGCGCGATGCGGCCGCCTCGTGGGACGGGCAGGAACCGCTGCGCCTCGTCACGCACCATTGGGGGGCACACCCGAACAAGGGGCTCGACGTCTATCGCGTGCTCGACGCGATGCTGGCGACACAAGAATGGCGCGGCCGCGTACGCTTCACGCATATCGGTAACCGGCCGCGCGATGCGGGCCTTGCGAACGTCGAATGGCTTGCCCCGCTCGACGGCCCGCCACTCGCCGCAGCTTTGGCGCAGAACCACGCCTATCTGACCGCGTCGATCGGCGAGCCGAGCGGCAACCACCATATCGAGGGCGCTTTGCTCGGCATGCCGATCCTGTATCGCCGGTCGGGCGGCCTGCCCGAGTATTGCGCGCCTTACGGCATTGGCTTCGACGCGCCCCAGGACTTCCCCGACGCGTTGCGGCAATTCATGGCCGCCTACAAGGTCCTCAAGCCAAAGATGGCCGAGTATCCGCACACCTCGACAAAGATGGCAGCCCAGTTTCTGGCGCTGTTCGACCGCTTGGCGGCACAAAGCGAAGAGATCGCCAAACATCGTCGGCCGTGGCGCAATCCGCTTGTGCGCCTTGCCAACATGCTGCCGCTCTGACCATGGGCTATGGCGGCAATCTGATCTGGACGACCGTGTTCAAGGCGCTCAATGCGCGGACGGGGCGCGCCGTCGCACCCGTCCATATGCCGCTGGCAAGCGACCTTGCGGCAGGCGCGCTCTACGACCGTTCGGTGTCGTTGGCCGACGACGCGATCTATCGCTTGAATCCGCGGCTCGCCTTTCCGCCGACCCGCGCCAAGAATGCCGCCGCCCGGCTGCTCGATGTGGGCTTTGTGCGGGCATTGTCGTTGTTGGGCCTGCGTCGCGCATACGAGCTGTGGGTCGTGCGCTGCACTTCCGCGCGCGACGACAGGCAGGGGCCGTTGCTCGTGCATATCGACATGCGCGTGCACTCCTACGCGGCGCGCCAGGATCGGCGGCGCACCTTCTGGAAAAGCCATGCGCGTGCGGCCGACGCGATGCTCGAACATCTGGGCGGCGGCACGGCCGACGATACGTGCGAGATGTATTTTTCGGCCGCCGAAGAAGCGGCGACGGATGCGCTGCTGGCGCAGGCCGGCATCGACGGGCCGTTCGTCGCGTTCGAGCCCGAGACCAACCGCGACTTTTTCGGCGATCTGCGCGCCTGGCCGCGCGAAAATTGGGAAGCGGCGATGGCGCGCTTGGCGGCAGCCCATATGCATTTGCGGCTCGTTCAAGTGGGTGCCGTGACTTCCGTGCCCGCGATCGCAGGTGCAGTCGATCTGCGCGGCAAAACGAGTTTTCGCGCGGCGTGTTTGGTCTTGAAGCGCGCAAGACTGTTCATCGGCACGGAAAGCGGCCTCATGCATGCCGCCAATGCAGTCGGCGCGCGTGCGCTTATCTTATGGGGCGGCCTTACCTTGCCGGAATTCATCGGCTACCCGCAGCGCCAGCGCACCTTGTGCAAATACGTGGCTTGCGCGCCGTGCGGCAACAACGGTTGGTGCGACAACGCGCGCATCTGCATGACGCGCATCGGCGTCGATGAAGCGCTCGCTGCCGCAAATGAAATGCTGGAGGCGGCATGAGTGCCCTGTGGGTCAACATCAATCGCAACGGCGCACTCGGCAATCGTCTGTTCTCGCGCGCGCATGTCTATGCGGCAGCGCGCGAGTTCGGCGCGGTAGTCGCCGATTGGGGGCTTGGCGACTACAAGCGCCTGTTCCCGGCACTGCCCGCCGGGCAACTCGCGAGCTATCCTTTCACCGCCAACGGGGCGGTGCCCGAACTGCCTGACCGCTGGTGGCTCAACGAAGGCACACTCGGCTTCTTGCGCCGCGCGCGCCCGCGCCGCACCGGCCAGCACGGTCCGATCTGGAGCTGCTATTGGGGCGGTGCAGATCCCGACACGATGGCGCTCGACGGCCCGGCCTTCGCCGAGTTTGCGGCTGGGCGCGAGTTGCTGTTTCTCGACGGCTACAAGCTGCGCTGCACGCCGTGGGTGCGCAAACACGCCGACGAAATCCGTCGCTTCTTCGCATTGCCGCAGGCCGTGACCGCGAAATGGACTGCCTTGCAAGCACAGTGGCACCGCCAATGGCCGACGACGGTTGCGGTCCATATGCGCGGCACCGATTTCCGCAAAGCCCAGGGTGGACGCTACTATCTTTCGCCGGCCGAATACGCAAGCGTGCTCAAATCGAGCGACGCGATCGATCCGGCGACGACGCTGTTCGTGCTGTTTTCGGACGAAAGCTTCCGCAAAGACGCCAACTTTGCGGCCCTCGCTTCGGCGTTCGCGGGGCTCGACCATATCTTCATGCATGGCGATCTTGCCGACGACATGGCAGGCATTGGATCGTGCGACCGTATCGTCGGGCCGGTTACAAGCACCTTCTCGCGCTGGGCCGTGTTCGCGCGTGCGCGCCCCTGGGCGGGCGTGTCGCGCTCGATGCTGGCGGGCGAAGCACCGGGCTTGCAGTTCCGATCTGGCCTCGTGCCGTGGGACTACGGGGCTTCGAGCGCGCAGCCCGAAACGTAAGGCGCCTTGAGCGGTGCGATCGTGCTTGCCGCATGGTCCCACAGCCACAAAGTTGTGGCGGGCGTTTGTGCCACAAGGCCGCCCGAGCGGCATTCGCGCTGCACGATCTGCATGCCGTCCCACACGGTGTTCCAGACAAGATCGCGCGCAACGAGCCAGCGCCCGTCCCAACTGCGGATCTCGGCCAAGGATGCCGCATCGCGCGCTTGGGCGGCAAAGGCGCGCCGCGCGATCGCGAACACATGGTGGTTGACCTCGATGACCGGCACGCGCCCCGGCAGCTCGGGTGCCGACAGCAGAAAGTGCGCATCTTGTGCGGGCTGGCCGAACGGGAAAAGCGGCGGATCGACGAATACGGCTGTCAAGAGATCGGCGGGGCGCGCCCATTCGCGCCCGCGCAGATAGTCGCTGGCCGTTAGGCCCGCCCACACAAGGGAGAGGCCGAGTGCCGCACGCCGGATGCCGCCTTCGTTGCGCCACGCCAGAGCGGCGACGAGGCCCAAGCCGAGCGCCAGCCACAGGCTCGCACCCAACGTGGCGCGCGCGCCGAAACCAAGCGAGAAGACAACGTAGTTGCCGATCGCAAACGGCAGTGCGCCGAAACAAATCCCGGCGAGAACCAGGGCGACAACGCCGCCAGCCCCATGCCAGTCGATGCGGGCTTGCGCCGCGCAAAGCGCCAGCAGACCAAGGCCCAAAGCGATCGGCAGAAGGCCTTCGAGCATCGCCAACGGCAAGGTCGCAACGACCGCCGAGGTGCTGACGGCAAGGGCGGCCACGATCATGCAGCGCCAAATGTCGAGGCCGGGACCGTTGCGTCGCAGCAGCGCCCACAGAATTGCACCGGCAAGCAGCGTCGCTGCCGCAACAGCGGCGTAGACGGTCCAGGGAGCAAGGCCGAGAAAGCGGCCGACATAGAGATACCAATGGAAAAAGGTATCGACGAAATTCGCGTTGATGCCGCGCGAGCCCTCGGCACCCAGCATGCGCATGATGCGGCCAAAGGCGATAGCGGCGGCCAAAGCACCGCCATAGACGACCGTCGCAAAAGCGCCGTTGCTGCCGCGCCAGCCGAGCAGCAGGGCCGCGAATACGAGCAGCGGGGCGATCTGGAAATAGTGCGCCTCGTAGACGAGATATCCCAGCAGCGAGATCGCAGCACCTGCCAGCAGCAGGCCGCGCGATCCGTTCCAGCCGCGCAGCAAAAGGCTGCCGGAGATCGCGAAAGCGGCGACCGCCGGCATCGCGGTGGTGCCCGTTGCCCAGAACTGCGTTGCCGCCGAAAAGGGAAAGGCGATCCAGCAGGCACCGGCGAACAGGCCGCCAGCGGTCGCAGGTTCGCCGCGCCCGAGCGCTGTCGCCAGCACGTCGCGCGCAAAGATCGCGACCGCGAACCCGGCCGCAACGTTGAGCAAGGCACCCGTCGCATGCCACGCAAACGGTGTGGCGGGTACCACGGAGGTCAGCACGTAAAACACGACGCGCAGCACCGGCCGGTTTTGCGCGATCTCGAGCGCGTGCCAGCGTGCGGCGGAAAAAGCGGGCGTCCAATCCTGCGGATCGACAAGCACGCTCCAATCGTCGGTCAAGAATCCGAGCGTGAAGGGCCGCCACGCGGTGGCGGCCAGCGCACACAGCGCGAAGCAAAGCCACGCGCGCCGGTCGAAAGCCGTACTCATGCTGCGTTGGGTCCGTCGCTGCGGCGCGCAACGATGCCCATCACGTCGCCCGCATTGATCGCGACCGACAGGCCGCGCAACGGGCGCAGCAGCCAGCGCGCGAGGCGCAGCGGCATGCTCAGCACGCCGTCGCGGTTGAGATAGCACAGCCGGTCGAGCACGTAGCTCAAGCGATAGCGATGCCCGATCGTGCGCATTGCCAGCGTCTCGAAGCCGGTCTGCGCCAGCAGGCTTTGCAGGTTGGCGCGGTCGAACAGCACGATGTGCTGCACGGGGTCGAGATAGTGCCAGCGCAGGCCCATCAGCGTTGCCACAAGGCTGCCCGCATCGGGCGTGGTCACGAACAGCAGCGCACCCGGCTTCATGGTCGCGCGCAGCGCTTGAAGGGCGCGGCGCGGATCGTCGACATGCTCGATCACGTCGAAATTGACGATGCCGTCGTAGGGGCCGCTGCGTTCGGCGGGCAGCGCGTAGATCGAGGCCACGACATTGTCGACGCCGAACTGCGTGCGCGAATAGGCGACCGCGGCAGGGCTGATGTCGAAGCCTTCGGTGCGGTAGACCGCCTGCGCGAGCTTGAGGAAATGGCCGTAATTGGCACCGGCATCGAGAAGACGCGCGCCATCGGGCAGATAGCGTCGCACCCAGTCGAGCTTGATGCGAAAATTCTCGAACTGCGCGTCGTCGAGATAGTAGTCGAGATTGCCGTCGGCGGCGAAAATCGGCACCTCTTCTTCGTAGATGCTGACGCCCGTCGGGCCGGTCGCGACGCCTGCGGGTACGAGCACGAGGCGGCAAGCGACGCAGCGCTGCACGAGCCGCCCCTGTTTGGTCGCCCAATCGCGGCGCGCGCCGCCGCAAACGGGACAAGGGTTCGATGCTTGTGACATGCTGGGCTGTGGCTCGCGCGGATGGGCGTCGGACAAAAAGACGCCGGATTTTACGTCGGGGCCGCGTCGGCAAACAAGCGCGACGGCGCGGCGATTCCCAAGGCCTTGGAGCACGAGACTGAAATGACCGACAAGGACCAGGCGCGTACCGCCACGATCGCCGATTTCGGCGCGCAATGGACGCGTTTCACCGCAAACGACGGCTTCTACGGCAGCCAGGCGCTTTGGCAGGACATTGTCGGGCCGCTGGTGCCGCCGGACGGTTTTGCCGGCCGCCACGTGCTCGACATCGGCAGCGGCACGGGCCGCATCGTCAATATGCTGCTCGATGCCGGTGCCGCCCATGTCACGGCCGTCGAACCGTCGGCAGGCTTTGCCACGCTCGTCGCCAACACGGCGCAGTACGGCGACCGGGTGCGCCTGTTGAACATGCGCGGCGACGAGTTGCCGGCCGATGTCGCCGGTCTCGATTGGGCGGTTTCGATCGGCGTGCTGCACCATATTCCAGATCCGCTGCCGGTCGCGAAGGCCGCACGCCGCAGCCTCGCACCCGGCGGCAAAATGCTGATCTGGGTCTATGGGCGCGAAGGCAATGGCCTCTATCTGGCGCTGGCCTTGCCGCTGCGCGCCCTCGTGCGCTTGTTGCCGCGCCGGGCGAGCGAGGCATTGGCCTGGGCGCTCACGGTGCCGCTGTCGGCCTATGCCGCCTTGTGCCGCCGGATTCCCGGCTTGCCGCTTGGGCGCTATCTGGCGCGCGTGATTTCGCCGCTGACTTGGTCCAAGCGCATGCTTGTCGTCTACGATCAGCTTGCGCCGAATTGGGCTGAATACTACACGCAAGCGCGTGTTCGCGCTTTGTTGACCGATGCAGGCTTCGTCGATATAAGCCTGCATCATCGCCACGGCTACAGCTGGACCGCCGTCGCCACGAATCCGGCATCTTGAGCGCTGATCTGCTCGCTTTCCAACGGTTTGGACGCCCTCCATAAAATGGACAAAAAACTCGTCAGCATTGTAGCGCCCGTCTACAACGAAGAGCGCGTCCTGCCGGAATTCGTGCGGCGCATCGGTGCGGCGATGGCGACCGTGGCCGACCGCTACGACTACGAAATCGTGCTGGTCGACGACGGCAGCCGCGATACGAGCCTCAAAGTTGCGCGCGAACTCGCCAAGGCCGACGCCCACATCGCCGTGGTCGAGCTGCGCCGCAACTACGGCCAGACGGCGGCCTTGCAGGCCGGCATGGACGAAGCGAAAGGCGAATTCATCGTCTCGCTCGACGCCGATCTGCAGCATTTTCCCGAGGAAATCCCGATTTTCCTGGCGCGCCTGGAAGAGGGGCTCGACGTCGTATGCGGCTGGCGCCACCAGCGCCAGGAAGGCATCGTGCGCCGCTGGCCCTCGCGCGCGGCGAACGCTTTGCTGCGCTGGATCACCAAGCTCGAGATCCACGACATCGGCACGACCTTTCGCGGCTACCGCACCGAGATCGTGCGCGATTTCCGCCTGCTTGGCGAGAACCACCGCTTCATTCCGGTGTTCGCCAAGATGGCGGGTGCGCGCATCGACGAAATCCCGATCGAAAACATCGAGCGGCCGGTCGGCCAGTCGAACTACGGAATCGGCCGCACCTTCAACGTGCTGCTCGATCTCGTCTTCTTGCTGTTTTTGACGCGCTATCTCGACCGTCCGATCCGCGCCTTCGGCGCCATCGCGCTCGGCTTTTTCGCCGTCGCCTTCGCAATCGGATCGACCCTGCTGGTTTGGGCGCTTGCGACCGGCACGCCCACGGTGCGCGACCATAGCGGCTGGTTCCTGCTGTCGCTGTTCCTGGCCGTGAGCGGTCTGCAGTTCCTGCTGGTGGGCGTGTTGGCCGAGATCATCGTGCGCGTCTATTACGGCAGCGGATCGCGCACGACCTACAAGATCCGCAACGTCTGGCGCAGCGCTTCGGCGTAACGGTCGGGCCGATGTGCGGCATTTTCGGACAGTTCGTCTGGCAGGGGGCTCCGCCCGAACCGGGCTTGCTGTGGGCGGCCACGCAGCGCCTCGCCCATCGCGGACCTGACGGCGGCGCGTTCTGGGCGGACGCCTCGTTTTTTCTCGGCCATCGCCGCCTGTCGATCATCGACCTTGCGACCGGCGACCAGCCGATGGCGACCGAAGACGCGTCGCTGGTCGTCGCGTTCAACGGCGAGATCTACAATTTCGTCGAACTGCGCGCCGAGCTTGAAGCGCTGGGTGCGCGGTTCCGCACGCGCTCGGATACCGAGATTCTGCTTGCGGGCTATCGCCAGTGGGGCACCGGGCTGCCCGCCCGCTTGCGCGGCATGTTCGCGTTCGCGATCGCCGACCGGGCCGGCGGCAGTCTGTTCGTGGCGCGCGATCGGTTCGGCGAAAAGCCGCTGATGCTGCACGAAGCGCCGGGTCGCGTCACGTTCGCGTCCGAACTCGGCGCACTGGCCGATCTGCTGTCGGCCGATGCGCGCGCGATCGACCGGCAAGCGCTCGGCCGCTATCTGTGCCTCAACTACGTGCCGGAAGAGGCGACGCTGATACGCGCCGTGCGGCGTCTGCGGCCCGGCACGTGGCGCCGCTATCGGCGCGACCGTGTGGAAGACGGTGTTTTCTGGACGCCCGCGGGCGACGGTGCATCGACGCCGACGCAAGTGCCGACCACGATGCCGGCTGCTGCCGCCGCCGTCGCAGCAGAGATCGACCGCAGCGTGGCGATCGCCTTGCGCAGTGACGTGCCGATCGCGCTGTTTTTGTCGGGCGGCATCGACTCGTCATTGGTTGCCGAAAGTGCCGTGCGCCAGGGCCGCTTGACGACGGCCTATTGCGTCGCGTTCGACGATCCGCGCTTCAGCGAAATCTCGGGTGCCAAGCGCGTGGCTGATCGGCTCGGCGTGCGGCTCGAGCAGGTTCCGGCAACGGCTTCCTTGCTCGACGATTTTGCGCGCATCGTCGCGCATGCCGACGATCCATTGGCCGATTCCTCGGCCATGCCGGTATGGGCGCTTGCCAAAGCGGTCGCCAAGGATTTCAAAGTCGCGATCAGCGGCGACGGCGGCGACGAGCTTTTCGGCGGCTATCTCACGCAGCGCGCCACACTGATCCATCGCCGTTTTGTGGCGCCGCTGCCGATGGTCGCGCGCCAAGCGATGGCGTGGCTTGGGCAGTTTCTGCCTGTTTCGGGCGGCAAGGTATCGCCGAGTTACAAGCTGCGCCGATTCCTGCGTGCGGCTCCGCTTGCGTCGGGGGCCGCGCATTTTTCGTGGAACGGCGCTTGGATGCCGCAGGCCGCCGCCGCTTTGCTCGAAGACGGTGCCGCCCGAGCGGCCGCCCTGGCTGCGCTCGACGATCTTGCCGCCGCAACCGGCGTCGACCGCGACGTCGATTTGGGCGCGCTGCAGCGTGCCGACATGTCGGTCTATTTGGCCAACGACATTCTTGTCAAAGTCGACCGCATGACGATGGCGCACGGGCTTGAAGCGCGTGCACCTTTGCTGACGCCGGAGCTGGCAGCACTCGGTCAAGCTTTGCCGACCGAGCTGCGCGCGACGATGCGCGGCGGCAAGCGCGTGCTGCGCCAGCTTGCGAGCGAGCGTCTGGGACCCGCCGTCGGCAATGCGCCCAAGCAAGGCTTCAGCGTGCCGATCCACGATTGGCTCGCCGGTCCCGGGCGCGATCTCGTGATGCACACGCTGTCGGCCGCGCGCATCGACGCGATCGGACTCATGCGGCGCGACGCGGTGCTGCAGGTGCGCGACGCGCACTTGGCGCGCCAAGCGCCGCTCGGCTTCGAGCTTTGGGGCCTTATGGTGCTTGCCGAATGGTGCGCGCAGCAGGCCGACCGGCCAGTTTTGCGCGCCGCCGACGACGCAACGCTTGCCGCCCACCGCGTTGCGCTGCCGCTGGCCGCGTAAGTTTTCGACGAAAGAACACGCCATGCGCAAAGACTATATGACCGTTTCCCCCGACGCGGCCGGCCAGGACGAAACCGCCTTCGTCGCCGCCCACTGGACCAAAGTCTGGCAGCAGATGGGCGGGCCGTCGGGCGCCATCGACCGCGTCGCGCGCAAGGACGAGTACCGCCTGATGCGGCCCTATATCGAAAGCCTGCCGAAAGGTGCGCGTCTGCTCGACGGCGGCTGCGGGCTCGGCGAATGGACGGCGTTTTTCACGAAGGCCGGCTATCCCACGCTCGGACTCGATCTCTCGGCCCAGACCGTCGCCCAACTGCGCGGCGTGTTTCCCGACCAGCGATTCGAGGCGGGCGACATCCGCGCCACGGGCCTGGCGGACGAATCGTTCGACGGCTATTTCTCGTGGGGCACGTTCGAGCATTTCGAAGACGGCCTCGATCCGTGCCTGCGCGAGGCCTGGCGCGTGCTGAAGCCCGGCGGCTATCTGTTCATCACCACGCCGTTCGACAATCTACGCCATTCGCTGGCAGCGGCGTTCGATCTGCGGCGCACGGCCGCGGCGAGCCCGCAGAACGCGCGTTTCTACCAATGGCGCCTGACGCGCGGAGAAATGCGCGGCTATCTTGCCAACAGCGGCTTCGAAGTGCTCGATCTGCGCCCGATCGGCAAGCGCCAGGGGTTGGTGCGCGTGCTGTGGCAGAATTTTGGCCTGCACTACGACTGGAAATTCACGAAGGCGATCGGTGCGGGGCTGGCTCCGTTCGTATGGTCGGGTCTCGTCGCCCACATGCTGATGGGCATTGCGCGAAAGCCCGCGCGATGAGCGACGACGAACGGCGATCAACACCCTTGGCAAAAGTCATCGCACGGCGCGCCTACAGCACTCTGCTCGGGCTCGGCGCCGTCGCGACCGTGCCGTTTTCAGGCAAGCGGGGTGCACCGCGCGTGCAGTATGGCGGTGCGATCACCGGCGACGTCGGCGGGCCGCTCGTGAAGGTCAAGCGGCTCACCGAGTTTTTCCCCGAAGAACGCCTGCGCTACAATCTCGTCTACGCGCTCAGCAACGCGCCCTATCTGCCGGATGTTGCGATTGCCATGCTCAAGCGGCGCGGAATTCCGATCGTGCACAACCAGAATGGCGTGTTCTACCCGGCCTGGTACAGCGGCGACTGGAAGGCCGAGAATGCGCGCATGGCGCGCACGTACCACCAAGCCGACTACGTATTCTGGCAGAGCGAGTTCTGCCGCCGCGCCTCGAATCTGTTTTTGGGGCCGCGCAGCGGGCCCGGCGAAATCCTCTACAATGCCGTCGATACCAAACTTTTCGTGCCGCGCGAGAAGCCGCTCGACGGTCCTGTCGTATTCTTGATGACGGGCAAGATGGATCTCCATCTCTACTATCGCATCGAGAACGCGCTGCTGGGCTTCGCGGCCGCCGTCGCAAGCGGCCTCGATGCCAGGCTGCATCTTGCGGGTTGGATGGCGCCGATGGCCGAGATGCGCGCGCGAACGAGCGTTGCACGTCTCGGCATCGCCGACCGCGTCTACTTCTTCGGCCGCTACACGCAAAGCCAGGCGCCCGACGTGTATCGCGGCGCGCATGTATATGTTTCGACGAAACATAACGACGCGTGCCCAAATGCCGTGATCGAGGCGATGGCGTGCGGTTTGCCGGTCGTCTATTCGGCCAGCGGCGGGGTGCCCGAACTCGTCGGCGATGCCGGCGACGGCGTGCCCGTGCCCGAAGTCTGGGACGAGCCGCAAGTGCCGTCGGTTGACGCGCTTGCCGCCGCGATGGTTTCGACTGCGGCGCGGGTCGCCGAACTGGCACTCCTGGCGCGCGCGCGCGCCGTCGCAAAATTCGATATCGGCCATTGGATCGGCCGGCATCGCGCGATCTTCGAAAGTCTCACGCGATGAAACGCATGCTGCTTGTGGCAGCCGATCTTGTGGGACGGCTTTGGGGTTTCCTGCCGGCGTACCTGCGCCGCCGCCTGCTGCTTGCCCTGTTCGTGCTCGAGGGCCGTGCGGGCGATCCCAAACGCGGTCTTGCAAATCTCTTCGGCGTCGAGCAGTCGCTCGATCTGGCGATCAACGAGCGCGCCATGGCGTATGGAGGGGCCGAGCATCCCAAGCACAGGCTCACGCGCTACCATGATTTCTTCGTGGACCGCGTGCCGGACGGCGCGCGCGTGCTCGATATCGGCTGCGGCTATGGCGCGGTTGCGCGCTCGGTCGCGCGCGCGCGCCCGCAAGCAAGCGTGCTCGGCGTCGAGATCGATGCGGGTCGCTTGGCGCAGGCGCAGGCCGCCGACAAGCCGCCCAATTTGAGTTTTGCCGCCGCCGATGCCACACGCGCACTGCCGCCGGGTCCGTGGAATGTGGTGATGCTGTCCAACGTGCTCGAACATCTCGAGGCGCGCGTCGCGTTTCTGCGCGATCTTCTCGCCACGGCGCGGCCGCAGCGCGTGCTGATCCGCGTGCCGCTGTTCGAGCGCGACTGGAAGATGGCGCTGCGCCGCGAAGTGGGAGCGAACTACATGTCCGACCCCGAGCATTTCATCGAGCACACGCTGGCCGAGTTCGCAGCCGAAACGGCGGCGGCGGGCTTGCGCATCGAAGCGATGAGCACGCTGTGGGGCGAGATTTGGGCCGATTGCCGGCCGACCGACCTTTGACACCCCACCCGTGATGTCCGTATCCCGCATCAGCGTCGTCGTGCCGTGCTACAACGCGCACCGCTACTTGGCGGAGACGCTGGCCAGCGTTCGAGCGCAAACCTTCGCGGACGTCGAAATCGTGCTCGTCGACGACGGCTCGAACGATCCCGCCACGCTCGCTTTTCTGGCTGATCTGCCGCCCGACATCAAGTTCGTGCGCAAGCCTAATGGCGGCCTGTCGTCGGCGCGCAATGCGGGCTTTGCCGCAGCTTCGGGAAGCTACGTCCTGCCGCTCGACGCCGACGACCGGATCGCCCCCGACATGCTGGCACGCTGTGCGGCAATCCTCGATGCCGATCCGACGGTCGATTTCGTCTATACGCAGATCGACGTGTTCGGCGACGAGCGCGGCGTGGTGCGCAAGACCTGGAACCGGTTCGAGCAGCTCGCCACCAATCAGCTGCCCTATTGCATGCTGATGCGCAAATCGACGTGGCAGCGGGTCGGCGGCTACGACGAGACCATGCTGGAAGGCTACGAGGACTGGGAGTTCAATCTGCGCCTGTCAAAGGCGGGACTGCGCGGCGTGGCGGTTGCCGCGCCGCTGTTCCGCTATCGCCGGCTCGCGACAGGCATGCTGCGCAGCGTGTCGCAGCAGCGTCATGCGCGCATCTGGCGCCAGATGCGCGGCAAACATCCCGACCTCTATGGTTTCGTCGGCCTCTGGGCGCTATGGCGCCAATGGCGCGGCAAGCCCTCGACGCATCCTTTGGCGCTGGTCTGGCTGCTGCTGGCGGCCACGCTCGTCCTGCCCGACAAGTTGTTCAGCCGCCTGTTCCTGGCGCTGCATCGCATCGGCCACAGTGCACGCGACCCCGATGCCGTGTTAGATTAGCTGAATAACGCTGGAGCTGTTTGTCCATGGGCCGTCTTGTCCGTCGTTCATTTCTGTTCGCGCTGTGCGCCGTCGCCTTGGCAGGCTGCGGCTTCCAGCCGCTGCTTGGACGTGCGGGCGACAGCGCCGACGCAATCGAACAGCTTTCCGCCATTCGCATCGAGCCGATCCCGGACCGTTCGGGCCAGGTGCTGCGCAACGCGCTGCTCGACCGCATCACGCCGCAAGGCCAGACGCAGGCTTCGCGCTACGTTTTGCGCATCCGTCTTTCGGAACCGCGCCAGACAATCCTGTTGCGCCGCGATGACATCATCAGCCGCAGCAGCTATACGGCAAATGCGACATTCGAGCTGCGCGATATGCAGGGTCGGCGCGTGTTCTCCGGCAGTTCGTCCTTCATAACAGATTATGAAATCACAGCGTCGGAATTCGCCACGCGCACAAGCCTCGAAAACGCACGCGACCGGGTGTTGGAGCTGGTCGCCGACGATATCCGCAACCAGTTGGCGCTCGATTTCCGCCAGCGCCAGAACGCCGCGCGCTGACCCTCACAGGCCGCGCCCCTACAGACCGCGTAGGGACAATTCGCCGAGATTGCGCAGGGCGATTCGGAACAGAATGGCTGTGTCCGGCGGCAGTTCGGCGCGCCCGATATTGCGCCGCGTGAGATCGACGCCCCAGATGAAACAGTCGTCCTCGTAGAACAGCGTGGCACCCGCAACCAAAATGCCGGTATCGTTGCCGAGCGCTTGGATCAAGCGGCTTTCGACGCGCCAGTTTTCCGTGAAAACGATGCCCAGAGTGTGGCCGAGCTGGTTGATCGAGGCGAGCGCGGTCGGCTGCAAAGCGCGGTCGATGCGCGCATGCGCGAGGGTGTAGCGCAGCGCCGACGGCCCCAGCGACACGCTGCTGACGGAGCGCAGGAGCTCGCGGCTCGCATTGTCGATCTGGAATCGGTACGTCGTCGAAAGCCAGGGATGCAGCGTCGTATTGAAGCGTCCGACGAAGTCCGAAAAGCGCGTGTCGATGCCCGAACCGGCAGGGACTGCCGATTCGCCTTTGTGCCGGTATTGCTGGCCCAGAAAGGCGCTGAAGCGTTGGGCCCAAATGTTCGAATATTCGGTATTGAGGCCGTAGATCGTGCGCATGCCGCCCTCGGCACGGTCGTAGCCGGTGAAACGGTTCGGGCGCAGCAGATTGGTGTCGTCGAAGGTGAGGCCCAGGCTGTCTTCGTTGGGCAGATTGCGCTGGTCGCCCAGATTGGGGGCTGCGAAAGCCCCTGCCACTGGCTCGACCAGCAGCCGTGCGGCACCGTTGCTGCGCACCAGCGGATAGCGCCACGACACGCCCAATTGCGGCAGCACGCGCGACTGCACGCCGTCTTCGGTGGGCCGAAACCCGCCGCCGTTGGTATTGATGTTGGCCGTGTGGAACAGGTCCGTCTGCACGGTGGCGCTGACGGTGTAGACCTCACCGGTTCGCGTCGTGTAGGGCAGGGTCCAGCCACCGATGGCGCTGCCGCGCTGCGTGCGCACTCCGTTGCGTCGGTAGATGGAAGCGGTGTTCGCGTCGAACTCGAAGCGCCCGCCAAGCGCGCCCGGTTCGCCGATCCAGCTATACGCACCCGCTGGCAGCACTTGCGGCGAGCGTTCGAGGCTGTCTTCCGGCCGCAATCCCTGGTAGCTCAAACCCTGCAGCACCGCGTAGCCGCGATCGCGGAAGCCTTCGGTGTAGATGCGGCTTTCGAAAACGTTTTGGTCGAGGAACGAAAAACGCTGGCGCAGCCGGTAGCGGTCGACGAAGGTCTTGTCGGTGGCGCGCGCGACGTCGAAACCCCAGCGCCAATCGTCGTCGATGTCGAAGCGGCCTTTGCCGCTTGCATAGCCGCGCGTGTCGCCGAAGCCTTCGCCTTCGCGGCGCGTGCGCATTAAGGCCGCATCGAACTGCACTTTGCCGTTGCGTGCGAACTCGCGGTACTCGCCCGCGAGGATCGGCAGATCGTTCGTCAGCACGATCGGCGTCACGGTCGCGTCGGCGGAGGGCCCGAGCGTCCAGTAGTAGGGCGTGCCGAACATCGTACCGACCTGGCTCGACGAGGTGACGTCCGGCATAAGGAAACCCGAGGCGCGTTTTTCCGTGCCGTCGGGATGTGCCATGTAGGGCGTGTAGGCGACGGGCACACCCGCCACTTCGAGCCACGCATTGTCGTAGGTGATTTCCTTGGCCGCCTGGTCGTGCGTGATGCGCTCGGCGCGCAACTGCCACATGGGTGCGCGCGTCGGATCTTTTTCGCACGGTTCGCACGGGCTGTAGGTCGCACGCCGCATCACGGTTTTGCTACCGTCGGCCCGGCGTGCGGTAACGGCGGCAAAGCGCGACTGGTCGGTCAGCATGGCGCGCAGATTGCGGATCGTGCCGTCGCGCATGTCGCTCGTGAGCTCGACGAAATCGGCGAAAACCACGTCGCCGGCCGGGTCCAACAGCATGACCCCGCCCGAGGCCGTAACCACGTTCGTGCGACGGTTGTAGGTCAGCGTGTCGGCCTTCAAGAGCCGGTCGCCTTGCGAAATCTCGACCTGGCCGCGCGCGATCACCAGGCCCAAATCGTCGTCGACTTGGATTTCGTTGGCGCGCACCAGGGCAGGTGCGTCGAACCCGTCGCGCGTGGATTGCGCATGCGCGCTTGCCGCGGCCAGTGTCAGGGCCGCGACGAGGGCAATGCGCCGCAAGCCGACGCCGACGGCTGAACCTCTCGTCGTGCGGGGCGGAGACAATGTCATTTGCGGGTCAAGTTGCGTCGGCGCTATCTGAAATTATGATGGACTTCGAAGTGCTTACGTCGAAGCGGCGGGCATTATAGCGAGGCACCTCGCGAATGCCATTGGATAAATGCAGCCGCTGTCGCGGCAAAAGTCGCGTAAATTGGGGTTGGCCATCGCACGACCTACCATCCCTTGCTTGCCCCGCCTGCGACCTGATAAATCAACAGGCTTGTTGTCCATTGCTCATTCGGAAGGTCTTTGCTTGCAACAGCCAATTCGCCTCGCCCCGTCGATTCTGTCGGCCGATTTTGCGCAATTGGGTGCGGAAGTGCGCGCGATCGATGCGGCCGGTGCGGACTACATCCATGTCGACGTGATGGACGGGCATTTTGTGCCTAACATCACGATCGGGCCCGGCGTGGTGCGCGCCTTGCGTGCGCATTCGCAGAAAATCTTCGACGTGCATCTGATGATCTCGCCGGTCGATCCCTATGTGGCCGCGTTCGCCGATGCGGGTGCCGACATCATCACCGTGCATCCCGAAGCGGGCCCGCACGTGCATCGCACGCTGCAGCTCATCCGCAGCCTCGGCAAAAAGGCCGGCATTGCGATCAATCCGGGCACGCCGGTCGAGGCGGTCGATCCTTTGCTGGCGGATGTCGATTTGGTGCTGGTCATGTCGGTCAATCCCGGCTTCGGTGGGCAGAGTTTCATTGCGGGTGCGCTCGAGAAGATTGCGGCGTTGCGCGCGCGCATCGACCGGATCGTCGCGGGAACCGCCCGCCGCATCGATCTCGAAGTCGACGGCGGCGTCAACCAGCAGACGGCCCGGCTCGTTCGCAAGGCGGGGGCCGACGTGCTTGTCGCCGGCACGGCCGGTTTTGCCGGCGGTCCTGCCAACTACGCCGAAAATCTGCGACGGCTGCGCGAGCTTTGACGATGGCTCGTGCGCGGCAGCGCTCCCGCTGGTTGGATTTCTGGAACGGCACCCCGCTCTATCGCCTGCTGATCGGCGGGCGGGCCGTGGCGCGGCTCGCACGCCTGGCGCCCGAACCGCTGCCCGGATCGCGGCCACGCGGCGAGGCGATCGTTGCGGGCAAGCTTGTATGCGCGGGACGCGCCCTTCCGGCCGAGCGGCCGGATTGGGCGGCCGCCGATCTGAGCCAAGCCGCCCTCGACGAACTTAATGGCTTCGGTTGGCTTGACGATCTTGCGGCCGTGGCGAGCGAGACGGCACAATCGCGCGCACGCGCCCTCGTCGAAGACTGGATCCTTGCCAATCCCAAATGGCGCCCCGTGCTGTGGGACGCCGAAACGACCGGGCGGCGCTTGGCGGCATGGCTTGCACACGCGCCCTTCCTGTCGCGCGGCGAGGGCGACCGGCTCGGGCCGATGCTGCTGCAGTCGGCCACGCGCCAGGCGCGGCATTTGGCGCGCTGTGCGGGCAAAGCGCCGCGCGGCCTGCCGCGCCTGCAAGCGCTCAAAGGTCTCGTCTATGCGCATGGCTGCGGCCTGCTCGACGAGCGCACTTTGGGTGCCGTTGCACAGCGCCTAGCGATCGAAGCCCAACGCCAGCTGGCGCCTGACGGTTTCCATCTGAGCCGCGGCGCGCGCGCCCAGCTCGAAGCGCTGTCGATCCTCGCCGATTCGCGCCTTGCCATCGAAGCGGCCGGTGCGAACGTGCCGGAAGCCCTGCACCGTGCGATCGAAAAGCTCGCCCCGGCGTTGCACTTTTTCCGCCACGGCGACGGCGGACTTGCGCTGTTCGAAAACTCGAACGTCGAAACCGCCGCCTTGGTCGATACTGTGCTGGTGCGCGCGCAATGGCCAGATCCGCCGCCCGAGCGTGCCATGTCGATCGGCTTCGAGCGCGTGGTCGCCGACCGCGTGCTGCTGTTTGTGGATGCGGGGCCGCCGCCCGAAGAAGGTTTCGACCGCCACGCACATGCGGGTGCTTTGGCATTCGAATTGTCGGCGGGCAAGGAGCGCATCGTCGCCAATTGCGGGGCGGGCCCGCAGGACGATTCCGAATGGGCGCTCGCTCTGCGCGCGACGGCCGCCCACTCCACGCTCACGCTCGAGGATACGAGTTCGAGCGAACCCATCCCCGGCGGTCTGCGCCGCCGCTTGAAAAAGGTCTCGGCCGCGCGCGACGAGGCCGACGGCAATGTCTGGCTCGATCTGAGCCATGACGGCTATGTGTCCGACTTTGGCTTCGTGCATCGCCGCCGCATTTTCGTGGCCGGCGACGGGCTCGATTTGCGCGGCGAAGATTCGCTGCTGCCGGCGGCAGGGGCGACGCCGTCGCCCTCGGCGCGCTTTGCAATCCGCTTCCATCTCTATCCCGATATCCAAGCTTCGGTGATCCAGAACGGCGCGGCGGCTTTGCTGCGTACGCCGCGCGGTCAAGCCTGGCGACTGCAGATCGCGGGTGCGGCCCTCGAGCTTGGCGAGAGCGTGTCGTTCGCCCAGCGCGGTACGGCACGGCGGGCCGAACAGCTCGTCGCAGCAGGTACGGCCGGTGCGCAGGGCATGTCGGTCAAATGGGCCTTCAAACGGATCCAAGGCGAGCGTTAGGCGAAATCGACATGGGCAGCGAGAATAAGGCGAGTGTGCTCGTCACTGGCGGGGCAGGCTTCGTGGGTGCGCATGTGTGCCGCGCGCTTGCGCTGGCCGGACATCGGCCGGTCGCATTCGACAATCTGAGTGCGGGCCATCGCGATTTCGTGCGCTGGGGCCCGCTCGTCGAAGCCGAAGTCGGCGATGCCGCCGCCCTCGATGCCGCGATCGCCGCATATGGCATTCGTGCTTGCGTGCATCTGGCGGGCTCGATCGAGGTCGGCCTTTCGGTCAAAGAACCGGTGCGCTTCTGGCAGAACAATGTTTCGACGACGTTGGTGCTGCTCGACCGGTTGCAGGCGGCCGGCGTGAAGTCGTTTGTTTTTTCGTCGACGGCGGCCGTCTACGGCATGCCTGAACAGGTGCCGATGGCCGAAGACCATCCCAAGCGGCCGACCAATCCCTACGGCGAGACCAAGCTTGCGGTCGAACAGATCCTCGCGGCCCAAGCGCGGGCGACGGGCCTGTCGTGGATCGCGTTCCGCTATTTCAACGCAGCCGGTGCGGCCTGGTCTGACGGGATCGGCGAAGACCATTCGCCCGAAAGCCATCTCATCCCGCTCGCCTGCCAAGCCGCGATGGGCATTCGTCCGCCTTTGACGATCTTCGGCACGGATTATCCCACGCCGGACGGCACGGCCTTGCGCGACTATATCCACGTGGCCGATCTCGGGGCCGCCCACGTTCTCGGCATCGAGCGCGCTTTGGCGGCGCCGGTCGCAACCGCGTTTAATCTTGGCACGGGCCAGGGCTATTCGGTGCGCGACGTCGTGGCGACCGTCGAGCGCGTCGCGGGCACGCCTGTGCCGCACAGTTTCGGCAAGCGCCGCGACGGCGACAGTCCCGCCCTTGTGGCCGATCCTGCGGCCGCCAAACGCGAACTTGGCTGGCAGCCGACGCATTCGGACCTCGCGCGCATCGTCGCCGATGCCTGGGCCTGGCACCAATTGCGCCACAAAAACTAAAGCTTCGAAAACGCCTCGATCTGCGCGCGCGTGACTTTGCGCATGTCTTCGCCGTTGGCCCAGGCGCGATACCAAGCGGCTGTCCACGCCATGGCCGTTTCGAAATCGAGCTTGGGCGCCCAGTCGAGCGTGGCGTGCGCATAGGCTGCCGACAGCGTCAGATACGGCGCTTCGGGCGGCGGGTTCGTGTTTTCGATCGTCCAGCCCGGTTTGCCGTCGAACGCTTTGCCGAATTCTTCGACGACCTCGCGCACGGTGCGCCGTGCGGCTGCCTCCGGCCCGAAATTGAAGGCGCCGTCGCAGCCTTTTTCCAGAATCGCCAGATAGCCTGCCAGCGGGTCGAGCACATGCTGCCAGGGGCGCACGGCCTCGGGCCGGCGCAGCACGAGCGTGGTGCCGGCCGCAAGGGCACGCACCGCATCCGGCACGATGCGATAGGCGGCCCAATCGCCGCCGCCGATGACGTTGCCCGCACGCGCGGTTGCGAGCGGCACTTTGCCCGCAAAATAGCTGCTGCGGAAACTGTCGACCGCAATCTCGCACGCGGCCTTGCTGGCCGAATAAGGATCGTGCCCGCCAAGCCTGTCGGTTTCGACGAAGGCATGTGCGCTGCCGTCGTTGGCGTAGACCTTGTCGCTCGTCACAACCAGGATGGCTTTGGGGGTGACGTGCCGGCACGCGTCGAGCACGTGCGTCGTGCCGAGGAAGTTGGTGGCGAAAGTCTCGACCGGGGCTGCCAGCGACGGCAGCACCAGCGGCTGGGCCGCCATATGCACGACATAGTCGGGTGCAAAATCTTCGAACGCTTTGCGCACGAGGGCGGCGTCGCGAATGTCGCCTTGCGTGTGCGCGGCGCAGAGTGCCGCACCGTCGATCAGCGCAAACAGCGAGGGCTCGCTCGGCGGGGCCAGTGCGAGGCCCGCCACCTTGGCGCCAAGCATCTCGAGCCATGCGAGCAGCCATGCCCCTTTGAAGCCGGTGTGGCCGGTCAGCAGCACGCGTTTTCCCGAAAAATCCATACCTGCTCCTTGGGTCGCCCGCCGCGCGAGCGGTCCAGCGTCTCGTTCAGTCCGCGAGCGCAAAAGCCGGAAATCCGGCGGCCCGCGCCAAGCCGGCTATTTCCGCTACGTCGTCCGGCGCCGTGCCGACCCACGCGCGGAAGCCCGCACGAATCGCGGCAAGATGCGCATCGATGCGCGCGGGCTCAAGCTCTACCCCAAAGTCGGACGGCGTGCCAGCGAAGCGGTCCAGAATCCGGGCACCGAGGACGGGATTGAAATGGATCTGGTCGCGGTAATTGACCATGCGTGCGAAAGGTTCGGCGGCCAACGGCAAGGCCTCGGTGGTCTCGGGCCCGAAGCCCGAAAAATCCCATACGCGCACGCCGGGGCTGCGCGCACCCAAATCGGCGAGGCTGCGCTTCCAGGCCTCGAATGTCGGCCACAGGCCGATCGCTTGGATCACGGCCAACGCACGCGCGTGCGACGGTGTTATGAACATATCGACCGCGATGCCGCGTTCGTGGCACAGCGCCAGCGCATCGGCAAGCACTGCCGTCGGCGCTTTGCCGTACGGGCTTTCGTCGAACGCGTAACGGTAGGCGGGCGGCGTGAGATACGTGCGCTCGATGAAGGCCTGGTCGATCTGGCGGAACATTTCGCGCAGCTTCGTGCGCTGGCCGCTGTCGCCCCCGCTGCCGCCGCGTCGCTGAGCCAGAAATGTGTTGGCCGAGTCGGCAAGACTGTCGATCGACAAAAGCCAGCGCAGCCTTTCGCGCGCCGCCGCTGGATTGGGCAGACCCGCAAGCGTGACGTCGAGCACGTCTTCGCGGAAATCCACGGTCGGCGGCCGATAGCCGTTGAACGCGAAAAAATCGAGCGCGATCACGACCCGGCGCAGCTTGTGGTTGGCTGTGACGTGCTGCAGATAGCGGAACGTCTCGTAGGCATTGGCCCCGCCGACTGCGAGCACGTAGACGCGCGCGTCGCCCCAGAAGGCGTGCTGGTCGGGGATGCCTTCGGCGGTGCTGGCACCGATCACGAGGGCGTCGATCGGTTTGCGGACGGTATCGGCCGCCGTGTATAGCCGTGCCTGTCGGCCCAAAAGCGGTTTGTCCGCGTTGATGCCGGCGATGCGCGGCGTGCCCACGACAGCGTAGGGATCGATCGCCGCATTGAACGCGATCGCGGAACCGAACAGCCCCAAGGCGCCCACCAGCAGCATCTGAAGATAGCGTCGCATCGGCACCCTCAAAATCGGAAATAGATGAATTCGCTGACGCGCTGAAGGCTCAGCAGCGACGCTGCTGCCCAGACGGCCAGACACGCGGCCCACAGCCAATTCGGCCGCCAGGCGAAACGCGTCTTGAGGGACTGCAGATCGCCGCGATAGACGCCGAGGATGGGGCGGTAGCGGCCGAAGATCTGCTGCGTGTTGGGCAGCAGCCAGACGACGAGCAGGCCTGCCGTCACGACCAGGATGCCGGCATTGCGCCAATCCTCGAGCGTCACGATATTCGCCCCCGCAAAGCGGATGCCGAGCGCTTCCAGAGCCGGTGCAAGCGCGCCGATTTTGCCGGCCGCCGCCGCCGGAAAGGTAACGCCGTCGAAGGCGGCCAAGGCCGCGTACATTCGCGCCGTTCCGCCGAGCGTTTCGGCCGCAAACGGAACCCACGCCAGCACCACGCACACGAATGTGAGCGGCATGCCGATGGGTGCGATCAGGTGTTTTGCCGCCGCCGGCGCAAAATGGCGCCACAGATGGTTGAGCGCGAGCAATGCGCCGTGCAGCGCCCCCCACAGCACGAAGTTCCAACTCGCACCGTGCCAGAAGCCGCCGAGCACCATGGTTGCGAACAAAGCCGCGATATGGCGGCCGGCACCGTGCCGGCTGCCGCCGAGCGGAATGTAGAGATAGTCGCGCAAGAACCGCGACAGCGTCATGTGCCAGCGGCGCCAGAAATCGGCCACGCTCGAAGCTTTGTAGGGGCTGTGGAAATTGACCGGCAGGCGAATGCCGAACATGCGCGACAGGCCGATCGCCATGTCCGAATAGCCCGAGAAGTCGAAATAGAGCCGCAGCGCGTAAGCGAGCGTTGCCGCCCATGCTTCGAAGAAGGTCGGTGTGGCACCCGCATCGGCGGCCGCGAAGATAGGGGTCGCGAAGGGTGCGATATTGTCGGCCAGCAGAAGTTTCTTTCCGAGGCCGACCGCGAAGATCGACAGCCCCACCGCAAGATTCGTGGCGCCGAGGCCCAGGCGCACGCGCGCGAATTGCGGCATCATCTCACGGTGGTGGATGATGGGGCCTGCGATCAGATGCGGGAAAAACGTGACGAACAAAACGTAGCGCGCAAAATTGAGCTCACGCACCTCGCCGCGCGCGGCGTCGGCCAGAAATGCTATCTGCGTGAAGGTGTAGAACGAAATGCCGGCCGGCAATGCGATGCGCAGCAAGGCGATGTCGATGCCGGTCGCCGCCGCGAGGTTGCCGACGAAAAAGTCCGCGTATTTGAAAATGCCGAGCAGTACCAGATTGGCCGCGACCGCGAAGGCAAGCAGGGTGCGGCTGCCGGTCGCGGCCAAGCGGATGCCGCACGTGAAATTGAACAGGATCGATCCGGCCATGACGGCCGCGTGCCACGGCTCGGCCATGGCGTAGAAAACGACCGAGGCCACCGCCAGCCAGACGACAGCCGCACTGCGCCCGACAAAATGCCCTGCCATCCAATAGCCCGCCAGCACGAGCGGCAGATACACAAACAGGAACGCAAAGGAGTTGAAAAGCATTGGCGATTTGTTCCGGTCGAGTCGCTTTTTCGTGCCTGGTGCCTGGGGCGGATCGAATCCGGGAACACGTCGCGCAGCGTTATCCAACGCGACAGGCTTCTGGGCCGAATATCGCATTCGTTCGCTGGCAGGGCAACTTGCCGGGTGGATGAGGAACCGCGCCGCGTGCCCGGAAACGTCAGGCGTTTCGTCGCAGCCGTGCCGCGAAAAATCCGTCCATGCCGCCCGGTTCCGCCCAATGGCTCGGCAGCGTCGCAAGATCCCCGTCTTTCGATACGAGCGCGTCGGTGCCTGGGATTTCGCCGGGGCCAAGCGGCAGGCGCTTGAAGGCCGCATTGCGCGCGAGGAAGGCCGCCACGCGGCTGCGCCCTTCGCGCGGATCGAGCGAGCAGACCGCATAGACGAGCGTGCCGCCGGGTGCCGTCATCTCGGCTGCGGCATCGAGCATGCGGTCTTGCACGTCCACGAGCTTGGCGGCATCGAGCGGCGATTTGAGATACGCGATTTCGGGATGGCGGCGCAGCGTGCCGGTTGCCGTGCAGGGTGCATCGAGCAGCACGTGCGAGAAAGCTTGCGCCGGGCGCCAATCGGCCAAATCGCCCGCGACCGTTTGCGCCGCAAGCCCGACGCGCTGCAGATTTTCCGTCACACGCCGCAGCCGCTTGGTCGATTGATCGACTGCTAAGACATCCGCACCCGCGGCGGCAAGCTGCATCGTTTTGCCGCCGGGGGCCGCACATAGGTCGAGCACCTGTGCGCCCTTCACGTCGCCGAGCAGGCGTGCGGGCAACGCTGCGGCCGCGTCCTGCACCCACCAGGCCCCTTCCGCAAAACCCGGTAGCTCGGCAACGTTGCCGCTGTCGGAAAGCCGCAGCGTGCCGGTCGGCAACGTGGTGGCACCCAATCGTTCGGCCCACTCGCTCGCATCGCCCTTGAGCGTAATGTCGAGCGGCGGTTCCTTGGCATGCACGGCCGCAACCGCGCGCGCGGTTTCCTCGCCATAGGCGGTCGACAGGATGTGCCACAGCCAGGGAGGGGTATCTAGGCAGGCGGCGTCGCACGCGGCGATCAGCTCTTTGCCCTCGCGCGCCACGCGGCGCAGCACCGCATTGACCACACCGCGCAACGCCGCTTCGCGCGGGCCGCACAGTTCGACCGTTTCGCCGACGGCTGCGTGGGCGGGCGTGTCGAGTAGCAGCAATTGGGCAGCGCCTAAGCGCAGAATATTCAGGATCGGTGGCGGCGGCGTGCCGCGATCGAGGCACTTGGCGAGGACGGCGTCTAGCGAGCCCATGCGCCGCAGCACGCTTGCCGCAAGCAGGCGGGCGAAGGCGCGATCGCGCGGCTCGAGCCGATGCAGCTCGGGCAGGTTAGCCGCCGCATCGTCGAGCGTGCGCAGCTTGAAGACGACGCGGTCCAGCATCTCGCGCGCGAGCGCACGCGCGGTCAGCGGCAAGGCGTGTTTGGGGTGCGCCATAGCGGCGACCGGTCCGACCGCGGCCCGCGCCTAAAGGATCGACTGGCCGGTCTTTTTCCAGTCGGCGTTGAACTGCGCAAGGCCCTTGTCGGTCAGCGGATGGCTGAAGAGCTGTTTGAGTGTGGAGGGCGGCATCGTCGCCACATGCGCACCCATCTTGGCGGACTCGACGATGTGCACGGGATGGCGCACCGAGGCCACCAGCACTTCGGTTTTGAGGTTCGGATACTGGCGATAGATCGTGCAGATATCGGCGATCAGGCTGAGGCCGTTGGTGCCGACATCGTCGAGCCGGCCGACGAACGGCGAAATGAACGTCGCACCCGCTTTGGCCGCGAGCAGCGCTTGGGCGGCACTGAAGCACAAGGTAACGTTGACCTTGGTGCCTTCGTTTGCAAGCGCGTAGCAGGTCTTGAGGCCATCGACGGTCAGAGGCACTTTGACCGCGACGTTCTTGGCGATCTTGGCGAGCTTGCGGCCCTCTTTGAGCATCGTGTCGAAATCGTTGGCGGTCACCTCGGCGCTGACGGGGCCGGGGACCAGCGCGCAGATTTCGGCCACCACCTCGAGGAAATTGCGCCCGCTCTTGGCGATCAAAGACGGGTTGGTCGTCACGCCGTCGACGAGACCCGTCATGGCGGCTTCGCGGATTTCCGAAACTTCGGCGGTGTCGATGAAGAATTTCATGGCTTCTTCCTGCAGGGGCTAGGGCACGGCGGGCATAATTCGGCTTCTGACGCGCAAAAACAAGCAAAGAAAAAGCGCCGTTTGACCGCGCCCGCAAGGCGTCTAAGCTCGGCGCGAGGCGGAGGCGACACGCGTGGATTTGGGATTGAAGGGAAAGCGCATTCTGGTGACCGGAGCGGCGCGCGGCATTGGCGCTGCGAGCGCACGCTTGCTGGCCAACGCGGGTGCGGTCGTGGGCGTGCATTTCGTCCATGCCGAAACTGCCGCCGCTGCGATCGTCGCCGCATGCCCGGGCAGCCGCGGGTTTCAGGCCGACCTTGCCGATCCCGCCGCCCCGGCAGCTTTGATGGCGGCTTTCTGCCGCTGGGCCGGTGGGATCGATGGGCTTGTGAACAATGCAGGGGGTGTTCCCGCCGATGCGGCCGCAACTTGGCAGCTCAATTGCGCCTCGCCCATCGCCTTGATGGATCTGGCGCAAAGCCAGCTCACCGTCGGTAAATCATCCGCAATCGTTAACGTGTCGTCGATCGTGGCCGGCCGTGCGGCCTCGCCAAGGCTCGACGCCTATGCACAAGCCAAAGCCGCCCTCGAGCAGGCGTCGCGCAACCGCGCACTTGCGTGGGCGCCGGTGGACATTCGCGTCAATTGCGTGCGGCCCGGCGTGGTCGATACCGATCTCAATGTTTGGCCCGACGATCCGGACCGCACCAAGTTCCAGGCACGCATCGCGCGTGTGCCGATGGGCCGTGCTGCAACGCCGAACGACGTCGCGGCTGCAATCCTGTTTCTTGCGAGCGACGCGTCGAGCTACATGACCGGCACCGTGCTCAAAATCGCGGGCGGCGAAGATTAGGAAAGCGCCGCGCGCGCCACGAACGGGGCCACGCATTCGGTCCACATGGCATGGCGCTCGGCTGTCGGATGGCCCACGCCGCCGATGCGCAAAGAGGGCTCGCGCTCGAATTCCGGCGCGCGGCAATCGGCCACGACGATGCCGTTGCGCTGCAAGGCCGGCACCATCCAGTCCGACGCGTCGGCAAGCAGTAGCACCACAAGCGTTGCATTGGCTTCGCGCGCCGTCTTTGCCATTTCGGCGAACAACGCTTCCATCGTCGGCCGCACGAAATCGCGCCGGCCGCGCAATTCGTAGCGTAGCCACGCGCGTTTGAGTTCGGTCACGATGACGGACTGTGCTTCGAGCGGCCACGGCTCGATGGGCCCGCCCGCATGTTCGACGAGGCTGCCGTCCTGGAACAGCGCATGCGGCGGCACGAGATTGCGCCCTTGCGCGTCGAACAGCGAACGCACCCAGCCGAGCGAGGCGACGTTGCGATCGCGATGGTCGCCGAACAGGCCGTAGACGAATACGCGCGGCGGATCGCTTGCGCGGGCGCGCATGCGCAATAGCGATTGGTAGGTGCCGTAGCCGCCCACGCCGAGATTTTCGAACGCGATGTCGGGCAGTTTTTCGCCAAGCTGCCACACGAAGGTTTCGGCGTCGGCCACACCGTAGCCTTGCGTGATCGAATCGCCGACGAAATCGATGCGCGGGCCGCGATGGGCGAGCTCTCTGCGGCTGGCGCGCTGGCTGTTCGGCCAGAAGGTCATCGGCACGTTGCCGGCCTCGTTCGACGCGACGATGCCCGGCCGATTCGTCCAGCCGAATTGCGGATGCGGTTCGGCCCAGCTATTGGCGCTGCGGGCCGCAAAATCGGCGGGCGTATAGCCGACCCAGCGCAGCATGGCCTCGCCCAGCGCCACCGACACCAGCAGCGAAACCGCAAACAAAATCGCCGATTTCAAGCCAACCCTCTGTCTTTTCGTGGATATTTTCGCTGGCAGGCCCCCTGGTCGGGGTCTAGTATCCGCGCGATTCGAACCCTAGGCGTTTTAGCATGGCGAAGCCCTCCGGCACCCACGAAGATTACGCGCGCGACGAAGATCTGCAAGGCTCGAGCGATCGCAGCTTCGGCTTCGTGTTCACCGGCTTTTTCGCGCTCGTCGGCGGCGTGAAGCTCTACACGGGCCACGCTTGGGCGCTCTATTGGTTCGCGGGCGCAGCAACGTTTTTGGCGGCCGCGTTGCTCGTGCCGCGGATCCTCGCGCCGCTCAATCGGCTGTGGATGAAGTTCGCCCTGCTGCTTTATGCGGTCATGAATCCGCTGACGATGGCGCTCTTGTTTTTTCTGGTCGTCACACCGATCGGCGTGGTGATGCGGCTTGCCGGCAAGGATTTCCTGCGCAAGCGCCTGGAGCCCGACGCACCGAGCTACTGGCTGCCGCGCGATCCGCCGGGGCCGGCACCCGATTCGATGAAACAGCAGTTTTGAGGACCGAGGGCCGATGCTGTCGCTGATCAAGGAACTCTGGCTGTTCATGCGCGTGCGCAAGAAATTCTGGCTGCTGCCGATCGTCGCGATGATGGCGCTGTTCGGCGGACTCATCGTGCTGACCAAGGGTAGCGCCATCGCCCCCTTCATCTACACGCTGTTCTAGAATGCGCATTCTCGGTCTTTCGGCGTTCTACCACGACTCGGCGGCCGCCCTCGTCGTCGACGGGCGCATCGTGGCGGCCGCGCAAGAAGAGCGTTTCACGCGCAAGAAGCACGATGCGCGCTATCCCGTGCACGCGATCGAATATTGCTTGGCTGAAGCCGGGATCGCGCTCGACCAGATCGACCATGTTGCCTTCTACGACAAGCCGTTCTTGAAGTTCGAGCGACTGCTCGAGACCTATCTTGCGTTCGCACCGCGCGGCTTCACATCGTTCCGCATGGCGATTCCGGTGTGGCTCAAGGAAAAGCTGTTCCAGAAAAAGCTGTTGTCGGACGAACTTGCGAAGGCCGCACCCGGCTTCGACTGGGAATCCAAATTGCTTTTCGCCGAGCACCATCAAAGCCACGCGGCGTCGGCGTTTTTCCCGTCGCCGTTCGAAGAGGCTTTGGTGCTCACGATGGACGGTGTGGGCGAATGGGCGACCACGTCGGTCGGCATCGGGCGCGGGAATACGTTGGAAATGGTGCGCGAGATCCATTTCCCGCATTCGCTGGGGCTGCTCTATTCGGCCTTCACCTACTATACGGGCTTCAAGGTCAATTCCGGCGAATACAAGGTCATGGGGCTTGCCCCCTACGGCACGCCGCGCTTTGCGCAAACGATCCTCGACCATGTGCTCGATCTCAAAGCCGACGGCAGCTTCCGTCTCAATATGGATTATTTCGACTATTGCACCGGCCTCACCATGACCAACGCGAAGTTCGATGCGTTGTTCGGCGCACCCCGGCGCCAGCCCGAACAGCGCCTCGACCAGCGGCACATGGATTTGGCGGCTTCGGTGCAGGCGGTTCTCGAAGAGGCGGTGTTGCGGCTCACGCGCAGCCTGCAGGCCGAAACCGGTATGGAAAATTTGTGCCTAGCCGGCGGGGTCGCCCTCAATTGCGTGGCCAATGGCAAGATCCTGCGCGACGGCAAATGGAAAAACCTGTGGATCCAGCCGGCGTCGGGCGATGCAGGCGGGGCACTCGGGGCGGCACTTGCGGGCTACCATTTGTTCAAAGGCGGGGCGCGCACGGCCAACGGTACGACCGACACGATGCAGGGGGCCTATCTCGGCCCCGAATTCGCGCAAGCCGACATCGAAAAGCGCCTCGCCGCGGTAGGCGCCAAGTTCGAGGTGCTGAACGAGAGCGCACTTGTCGAACGGGCGGCGGGCGATTTGGCCGACGGATTGGCGCTGGGCTGGTTCCAGGGCCGCATGGAATTCGGGCCGCGCGCACTTGGCGGGCGCTCGATCTTGGGCGATGCGCGCAGCCCGGCCATGCAGAAAACCCTCAATCTGCGGGTCAAGTACCGGGAAAGCTTCCGCCCGTTTGCACCCTCGGTGTTGCGCGAGGACGTAGCCGACTGGTTTGAGCTCGACGGCGATTCGCCCTACATGCTGCTGGTCGCCGACGTGGTCGAAAAGCGCCGCCGCGCCATGACGCAAGCCGAGCAGGCTTTGTTCGGCATCGACAAGCTTAATGTGCCGCGCTCGGACATTCCGGCCGTCACGCATGTCGATTATTCGGCGCGCATCCAGACCGTCCATTCCGACACCAATCCGCGTTACCACGCGTTGATTTCGGCCTTCAAAGCGCGCACTGGCTGCCCGGTCATCGTCAATACGAGCTTCAATGTACGCGGCGAGCCGATCGTCGGCAGCCCCGAAGACGCGTTCCGCTGCTTCATGGGCTCCGAGATCGAGCGCTTGGCCGTGGGGAATTGCTATCTCGTCAAAGAGGCGCAGGATCCGGCCCTCAAGCTCGATTACAAAGACGAATTCGAGCTCGATTAGGCGGATTCAAGCTTTCGCGGGTCGCGCGGCTTTGCCCCGCTAGCGGTTGAAGTGCCCGCGTGCGGCACAAAAAATGAATCGGAGATTGTTGTGGAATAGGCGTTTGGGGGCTTGCGTTCTCCAAGCGAATGCCAGTTTATACAGCGTCTCGGATGGACCGCCATGACCGACATCGCCCCGCAGCATCTTGCCCAACCTTCGCGCCGGCCGCGCGCCTTGAGCCGCATTCAGGCGCTTTTGTTGGCGTTGGTCTTGATTGTGGGCGGAGTGGCGATCGCGCGAGCCGACCGGCCGGATCCCGCCAACCTGCCGGTCGCAGGCGGGCTTTAAGCTACCCTCCCAGACTTAACCCCAGGGCCCGCGGCGACGCGGTGCGGCCGGCGCAAAACCGCTCGTAATCCCACTCCTGGACCCACCCATGGCCTGGGCTTGCGCCGTCAGCGCTTCGATGCGGTTGGCGGGATTGGGATGCGTCGAGAACAGATTGTCCATCCGCGCACCCGACAGCGGGTTCATGATGAACATATGGGCGGTCGCCGGGTTTCGCTCGGCCGTATCGCTCGGGATTTGATGCACGCCTCTGGAGATTTTGGCGAGTGCCGAGGCCAAAGCCATCGGGTCGCCGCACATCTCGGCCCCAATCCGGTCGGCCTCGTATTCGCGCGATCGGCTGATCGCCATCTGCACAAGACTTGCCGCCAATGGCGCCAAAACCATCATCACCAGCGTGCCCGCAATGCCGATCCCGCCGCGCTCGCGATTGCCGCCGAACAGCATCGCGAAATTGGCGAGCATGCCGATGGCACCGGCAAGCGTGGCCGTCACGGTCATCGTCAGCGTGTCGCGGTTTTTGACGTGCGCGAGCTCGTGCGCCATCACGGCGGCCACTTCGCGCTCGTCGAGGATCTCGAGCAGGCCCTTGGTTGCCGCAACGGCCGCGTTTTCGGGGTTGCGGCCGGTGGCAAAGGCGTTGGGCTGCGCATCGTCGATCAGAAACACTTTGGGCATCGGCAGGCCCGCATTGGCCGCCAGATTGGCGACGATGCGATGGAAGCCGGGCGCTTGCTCGGGCGAGACCTCGTGCGCGCCGTACATGCGCAGCACCATCTTATCCGAGTTCCAGTAGGCAAACAGGTTCATGCCTGCGGCGAACAGCAGGGCCAGCAGCATGCCGCCCTCGCCGCCGAGCATGAAGCCGATGGCCAGGAACAAGCCGGTCATGCCGGCCAACATGATCGCGGTTTTGGCGTAATTCATGTCTCAGCAAATAAGCAGGCGAAGGCGCACGTTCAAGTCTTGCCCGCCGGGCCCAAAGGCCGCATATCTTTGGCCATGACCGAGACGCCCGAAACCGACGCGAAACCGCCCGAACCCGCACCTGCGGCCGAAAAGCTGACGCCCAAACCTGCCGAAATAGGCGGGCCAAAGGGCCCCGAGCCCACGCGCTACGGCGATTGGGAGCGGGGCGGGCGCTGCGTCGATTTCTAGCCCCGCCGCACAAGCCGCCGCACCGACTGGGCCGGCTTTGCGCTTTTTATGGGCGTTCCTCGGCGTTTTTTTCGTCGTCTGGATCGCCCGGATCCTGCTGATCCCGTGGACTGATGCCGCCGCCGACCAGCCCAGCACGGTGCGTCTGATCGCCGATCTTTGGCGTTTGGCGATTTGGCTCCTCCTGCCGCTCGTATGGCTGATCCGCTTCGAGCGCGTCGATCCGCGTGTGGCCATCGACCAGCGCCCCGGTGTTCGTCCTTGGCTAGGGCTGGCACTCGGGCTTGGCTATCTTGGTGCCGCGCGCCTCTACGACGTGGCGATGGGCGCACCCTGGATCGCGATCCCGGCCCTGCCGGTGCCGACGTTGGCGGCCTCGATGGTCGGCATCGCGTTTGCGGCCCTGTGCGAGGAGTTTCTGTTTCGCGGCGTGCTGCTCAAGGAACTTGCCCGCCGCTACGGCTTCGGTCGCGCCAATTTCCTGCAGGCCGTTTTGTTCGTGGCGATCCAGTGGCCGGCCTGGATTGCGCTGATCGAGTTCGATCCGGCCACACTTGCCCTGTTGAGCGGCCTTGCCTTGCTCTATGCGCTGCTGCTGGGGGTGATCGTGCGCCAGACCGGCACGATCTGGATCGGGTTCGGGGTGCAAACGCTCGGCAATGTGCTGCAAGGGCTGGGGTTCGGTGCGTAGACCGGGGCCTGAAGTTGCGCAAAAGCGGCGCTTGGGGCCAAATGGGGCTCGAACGGGAGTATCGACAGTGATGTTTTCTCGCCTTGCAACCTGTGCGGCCCTGCTGGGCTTGGCGGCCTGCCAGGGTCCGGCTCCTGCCGGGGCCTTGCCGCGCCTCGACGTCAAAAGCACGTTGACGGCCGACAATCTGTGCTCGCAGGGCCTGTCGCCGGCGATCGAGCTCGGCCGTGTGCCGGTCGGCACGGTGCGCTACCGCGTGCGTTTCCAGAATGTCGGCGTACTGTTCAGCGCACCGCTGGACTACGAATTCGATGCCGGTTCGACGCGGCTTGCCGAGGGTGCCATTGCAGGATACCGCGGCGTGTGCCCGGGCGAGCGCCAGCGCTTTGAGATTCGTACCGAGATCCTGGCCCTCGACGCTGTCGGCCGCACCTTGGCTTATGGGGTCACGAACCAGACCGTGACCTCGACGACCTCGATGCTGAAAGCGCCCAAGCCCGAGCTTTAGTTGATTCGTTTCGCACCCGGTCGCACGAGAAAGAACAGGCTGGCCGCGACGGCGACGGCACAGAACATCACAAGGCCCGCAAGGGCGAGCGGCGTGCCGTCGTGCAGATGGCCGAACGCGATGCCCACGAGGGCCGCACACGCCATCTGCAGGAAGCCCATCAGCGCCGAAGCGGCGCCCGCCATATGCGGATAGGGGCCGAGCGCCCCGCCCTGGCCGTTGGGCATGCCCATGCCCATGCCGCACATATAGAACGCCATTGGTCCGACGAGGAACGCCGCCCCAACGATGTCGGCCGTGACTGCACCGGCGAGCGTTGCTGCCAGCATGCCCGCCCCGCCCAGCAGCTTGATGCTCGTCGCGAAAATCAGCATGCGGTCGATGCCGAGCCGCAGCGTGAGATGTGCGGCCAATTGCGCACCCGTGAAATAGCCGACGACGCAGGCGGCGAAGAAATAGCTGAACGTGTCGGGTGCGAGGCCAAGATCGCCGATCAGCACGAAGGACGAGCCCGAGATGAACGCAAACAAGCCGCCATAGCCGAACGCCACGCACAGCGCGTAGCCGAGATAGCGCCGGTCGCCGAGCAAGGTCGCGTAGTTGCGTTGCATGCGGCCAAGCTCGAGGGCGGTCGGGTCGCGCTGTTTGTTGGTCTCGACCAGATAGAAGGCGAGCAACGCCAACAGAGCGCTTGCAAGAGCCACCAACAACGCGAAATTCCAGCGCCAGCCGAAATTGACTTCGACGATGCCGCCGAGGATGGGGCCCGCCGCCGGTGCGAACGCCATGACCGAGCCCACAAGGGCGAGCATGCGTGCGGCTCCCTCGCGCCCATAGACGTCGCGCACGATGGCGCGGCCGAGGACCACGCCTGCACAAGCCCCTGCGGCCTGCAGGGCACGTGCGGCGATCAGCGCTTCGATCGAAGTCGCGATCGCACAGGCAGCCGAGGCCACGACATAAAGGGCGATACCGCCAAGCACGATCGGCCTGCGGCCGAAACGGTCCGACAGCGGGCCGTAGACAAGCTGCACGAGCGCAAAGGCGGCCATAAAAACCGACAGCGTCAATTGCGTGGCCGCCACGTTTGCACCCAAGCTTTGGCCGATGGCGGGCAGCGACGGCAGATAAAGATCGGTCGAGAGCGGCCCGATCGCGACCAAGCCGATGATCAGCCCGAAAAGCAGGCGCGAATGCCCGGCACTGGCAGGCGAAGCGTTCATGGTGCGGCTGCGGCTTGCCGCAGCTCGGCCGGGCGCGCGATCAGGAAATAGCCGGAAGCCGCAAGCAGCCCGCCCCCCAGCACGCCCATCGCCAACGACCACGCCGTGCCGTCCGAGAGGGTCGCGACGATCAGCGTGCCCAAGGCCGCGCAGGCGGTCTGCAGGAAACCCTGCAGCGCCGATGCGGCACCCGCGATGCGCCCAAAAGGCTGCATGGCACTCGCCGTTGCGTTGGGAAGGGCAATGCCGAATCCGAGCATAAATAGCATCATGGGGGCGACGAGCGTTGCCGGCGCCGATAGGCCGCCGAGCACGACGGCCGCCATCGCCACGCCGCCGGCCGCACAAATCGAGGTGCCGATGGCAACCGCGCGCCGTGGGGCCACACGCCCCGACATGCGGCTGGCCGTAAGCGAGCCCGAGAAATAGCCGACGACCGTAAAAGCCGGCACGAAGCCGAACATGGCCGGCGACATGCCGTAGACGTCGATGAAGATGAACGGAATGCCGGTCGTGAAGGCCATCAACCCAGTGAAGGCGCCGGCCCCCACGAGCGTGTAGCCGACATAGAGGCGGCTCGACAGCAATTGCCCGAAGGCACCCAGCAGATGGGCGGGTGCGAGCGCATCGCGGTTGAGGTTGCGGTTGCTCTCGGCCAAGAACCGCCACGACGCGAGTCCCACGAGACTGCCGAACACGAGCAGCGCCAGAAACGCCGAACGCCAGCCGAACAGGGTCTGCAGCTGGCCGCCGATGACGGGGGCGATCGCCGGCCCCGCCGCCATCGCCATGCCGATGAAGGCAAGGGCGCGCGCGGCCTCGGCGCGGTCGTAGCGGTCGCGCGTGATTGCGCGCGACACGGTGGTGCCCACGCTCGCCCCGATCCCCTGCAAAGCGCGCCCGGCAATTAGCATCCCAATGCTGGGGGCGAGCGCACACATCAGCGTGCCCGCAAGATAGACGCCCACGCCGACGAACAGCACCGGCCGCCGTCCGAACCGGTCGGAGAGCGGCCCCCACACGAGTTGGGCCAGCGCGAGTGCGGCCAAATAAAACGTCATCGTGAGTTTGACTTGGTCGGGCGGGGCCATCAGCGCTTGGCCCATCGACGGCAGCGACGGAATGTAGAGCGAGATCGACATTTGGCCGAGCATGACCATCGAGGTCAGCAGGGCGATGGCGCCGAGCGTGGCGCGCTGGGGCTCTTTGCTATCCATGACGCAGCAAATGCGCACCGTTGGCGGCAAGCCATTGGCGCGGCCGCTCGAAGCCCGGGTACAGGCGAGCCACGAGCGCCCAGAATTCGGCGCTATGGTTCATGTGCGTGAGATGCGCCACTTCATGTGCAACGACATAGTCCAGTACTTCGGGCGGTGCCAGCACGAGGCGCCAGGAAAACGCCAAAGTGCCGTTGCTTGCTGCACTGCCCCAGCGCGTGCGCGTGTCGCGAATGCGGATGGCCGCAACTTTGCGCCCCGTGGTCGCCGCCAAGGCATGCGATTTTTCGGCGAGCATGCGCCGCGCTTGCGCCTTCAGCCAATCGCGCACGCGGCGTTCGGCAAATTCGGGCGCACCCGCCACATGCAAAATGCCGCCTTCAAGATGCGTAGGGCCGCGTTCGACGCGTGCGACCATTACAGGTTGGCCCTGATACGAAAACCGGCTGCCGGGGGCGAATTCGACGCGGTCGGGCACGGCCGCCAAGCGCGCCTTCAGCCAATCGCGCTGGCCGCGCACAAAGCCAATGCCGCGCTCCACGCTCGTGTGCCACGGCACGGTGAGGGCGATCGAACCGTCGCTGGCATCCACGCGCACGCTGATGCGCCGCGCGCGCGGATTGCGCCGCACGCGCACGCTCGCAATCTCGCCGTCGGCCAGCAGATCGGGCACGTCAACGCGTTTTTCGCGCGCGACCGCACGGTTTGGGAACAGGATTTTAAAGAGGCCCACGCCTCGTGTTTTAAGGGCTTGCTCGTGACCGGCGCAAGCGCCGAAGATGGGACGGAAAACAAAGACACGCGAGGAACCGCCCGATGCGCAAACCAAACCAGCTCAAGCGTCGCTTGGCTAGCGGCAAAAACGCCTTCGGCGTCTGGCTGCATTCGGCCCATGCCGTGACGGTCGAAGCGCTCGCCGACACGGGCTACGATTGCCTCATCATCGACAACGAACACGGCCCCTCGAGCCTCGAGCAGACGCGCGCGCAATTGCAGGCAAGCATGCCCTACGATTGCGGCATGTGCGTGCGCATTCCGTGGGCCGATCCTGTCTATATCAAGCAGGTGCTCGATCTTGGGGCCGACACGCTGATGGTGCCGATGGTCGAGACGGCCGATGCGGCCCGCGCGGTCGTCTCGGCATGCCGCTACCCGCCCGAGGGCAAGCGCGGCATGGGGCCGTGGCGCGCGATGGCGCAGGGGATCGCGGTCGACGCCTATATCGCGCACATGGCCGAGAATCTTTTCGTGATCTGCCAAATCGAATCGCCGCAGGCGGCCGAAAACGCCGCTGCCATTGCAGCCGTGGACGGCGTGGACATGCTGTTCGTCGGCCCTTACGACCTCTCGGGCGCTTTGGGCCTGCCCAACCAGTTCGAACATCCCGCCCATCGGCGCTATGTCGATATGGCGCTCGCGGGTGCCGCGGCCGCCGGCAAGCCGTGCGGGATCGTGCCGCACGGGCCCCACGATGCAGCCAGCCTGTTCGAACGCGGCTTCAGGTTCGTCTCGGCCTCGACCGATTTCGGGCTGATGCGGCGGGCCGCCCTTGCCGAAATTGCGGGGCTTGCGAAAGCGCTCGGTTAGCGCTTGCGCGTTTTCGGCTTCGTGAACACGGCGACGAGTTCGAGATGGCTCGTCCACAGGAACTGGTCGACGGGCACGACGCGCGTCAGCGTGTAGCCGCCGTCGGCGAGGATGCGTGCGTCGCGCGCGAAGGTCGTGGGATTGCAGCTCACCGCCACGATCGTCGGCACGTCGCTTTGCGCAAGCCACCGCGCCTGTTCGGCCGCCCCCTCGCGCGGCGGATCGAAGATCGCAGCGTCGAACGGCTCGAGATCTTCGGGCATGAAAGGGCGGCGCTCGAGATCACGCGCCTCGGCCGTGAAGCGCCCGGCGCGGAAGCTGGCGCGCGCGGCATCCTGCATGGCGGCCACAGCCGCAAAATCGCCCTCGACCGCATGCACGCGTCCGGTCAGCGGAAAGCCGAACGTGCCGAGGCCTGCGAACAGATCGACCGTGCGTTTGGCGCGCCCGACAGCGACCGAAATCTCGGCGGCGATCGCAAGCTCGGCAGGCCGTGCGGCTTGCAAAAACGCCCCCGGCGGCGGGACCACTTGCACGGTGCCGAACGTCACGTGCGGATTTTCGTGCAGCGCCACGATCTCGGCGACCGCACCGGGCTCGCTGCGCCAAGTCGTGCGCACAATGCCGTTGGCGGCCGCAAAATCTGCGAAGGCGAGGCGCTTGCGCGCATCGAGCGTGCGCCCGGTCAACAGCAGATCGAAGCCGTTGTCGGCGCGCGTCAGATGCAGATCGAGCGCTTCGTTGCCGCGCAGCAGATCGTCGAGCAACGCGCGCAGCTTCGGCAGCAAGGCAACGATCGACGGTTCGAGCACGTGGCACGCGGTCATGTCCGCGATCGCGTCGCTTGCCGGCGCATGGAAGCCGAGCAGCAGCCCGTCGCCTGTGCGCCTTGCGGCAAGCTCGGCGCGCCGGCGGGTGCCGGGTGCAATGCGCAGCATCGGCAACGGGGCGATGTCGAAGCCCCGGCTGGCCAGGGCCGCGCGCAGCAAGTCGCTTTTCCACGCGACATAGGCGGCATCCGACAGATGCTGCAGGCTGCAGCCGCCGCAGCGGCCGAAAAGCGGGCAGGGCGCTGCGATGCGGTCGGGCGAGGTTGCGAGGATTTCGACCAGCTGGGCGCGCTCTTTGCCGGTTCGTGTCGCCCGCACCTGTTCGCCCGGCAAGGTGCCGGCCACATAGAGCGGGCCGTCGGCAATGCCGTCGCCATTCGCGCCGAGCTTGCGGATCGTGATATCGATTGTTTCTGCCATGATGGCGCAGGTGTAACCAACAAAGGCCGGATAGCGAAGCGAAACCTATGGGCTGGCTCCACAATATCCGGCGTCTGACCGGGACCGCACCGATCCGGCTGTCCGCGCGCGTGCGCCAGGCCATCGCCGCCGAGCAGGATCGCGCCGAAATCGCGATCGGCTCGGTCCAGCTCGCCATCGTCGTGGTTTTCGGCGTTTTCTATGCGGCAAGCCCCAAGACGTTTGCGGCCGGCGTGCCGTTTGCGCCTGTCCCTTACGCGCTCTCGGCCTATGCCGCCTTCACGCTGCTGCGGCTTGCCGCCGCGTGGCGCGCGCGATTGCCCGGTTGGTTCTTGGCGGTGTCGATCGTGGTCGACATGGCGCTCTTGATGACGCTGATCTGGAGCTTCCACATCCAGTACATGCAGCCGCCCGCCTTCTATCTGAAGGCGCCCACGTTGCTCTACGTGTTCATCTTCATCGCGTTGCGCACGCTGCGCTTCGAGGCGCGCTACGTGCTGCTGGCGGGGCTTGCCGGGATGGTTGGCTGGCTCTGCCTCGTCGCCTACGCCGCTGCCTACGATATGAACAGCATGCCGGTGACGCGCGACTATGTGCGCTACATGACAAGCCCGTCGATTCTGTGGGGCGCCGAGATCGACAAAATCCTGTCGATCGCGATCGTGACGTCGATCCTTGCGTTGGCGCAGGTTCGCGCACGCGCGATGCTCGAGCGCGGTGCGGCACAAGGCTCGGCGATCCTCGAATTGTCGCGGTTTTTCGCGCCCGAAATCGCCAAACGCATTTCGGACGCCGAGCAAGCGCTGGTGCCCGGCGAAGGCGAAATGCGCGCGGCGGCGGCTTTGTTCGTCGATCTGCGCGGCTTCTCCAATCTCGCGCGCGCTTTGCCCCCGCGCGATCTCGTGGCGCTGCTCTCGGACTATCAGGCGCGTTTTGCGCCCGTCATACGCGCGCATGGCGGCTCGATCGACAAATTCATCGGCGACGGCATTCTCGCAAGTTTCGGCGCGGCCCTGCCGAACCCGCGTGCGGCCGCCGATGCGCTTGCCTGCGTCGATGCATTGCTGTTCGAAGCGCAAGCTTGGCGCACGGCGCGCGACGCCCAAGGTTTGTCCTCGCTCGAGGTGGGATTCGGCGTGGCGGCGGGCACGGTATTGTTCGCGTGCGTTGGCGATGCCGACCGCCTCGAATACACGGTCATCGGCGACGTCGTTAATCTCGCGGCTCGCCTCGAAAAACAGACCAAAACCGAAAAATGCCGCGCCCTTGCCACGCGCGAGACGTTCGAACTGGCGCTGACCCAAGATTTCCGCCCGACCGTCGAGCCGCGACGCGTCTTGGGCGTTGCCATCCCAGGCCTTGCCCAACCCGTCGATCTCGTCGTGCTCGGCTGAAAACTTGACAGGTTTGGGCGCCGATGGTGCCAGCGCTTCAAAAGCGGTCGCTGAGCGCCGGGTCGAGTTCTAATTTCTCTGCAATTTCAAAGGCCGACGCGGTTCGGTCGATTTTGCGACTCGAAGCCAAGGCAGCCCGCCGCAGGATTGGGCTGGCGGCCCAAGTCTTTGAAAATAAACGAAGTCGAAAAAGTCCCAAAATCCATTTGGCGGGGGGGTGGGGGCGTGATACCCAAATTGTTGTCAGGAAAGCGAAGTCTTCGCCGTCTTCGCGCCGTTGTTGTCCGGGCGGGACATCAGGCTCCGACACGCCGATGGAGTGCCGGCGGTCGCGCGCAAGCGGACCGTCGGCACCACCGGCTTTTCGCTTCAAAAATCCCAATGAAATCAATTTTCACGCGCCCCAAAATAAAAGAGGCGTCAGGGGCGATCTTGCGATCGGCCGTTGTCCGGGCGGGACAAAGGGCTCCCTGACGCCTCATGAGGACCGTCCGGGGCCGACATGCATTTCGGCCCCCGACACCACCCTGCCGCAGCCGGGGTTTGCACCCTCGGGCATCGGCATGGCCGCCTCGCGGCAAGCCAAACTCGGGTTTGCTCTCGGATGGACCTGCTTCGCACGGCAGCTCGGACCCTGGTCAGGCCGTCCGCCGCGTTCCACCGACAGGGGCCTGCCGCACCGCGCGCGGGTGCCTGCCAGCCCATTCCCCGATACGCCCGACCCTTGCCAGCCCCCGTGCTTTCGAGCCGACCCGGAACCATGTGCGAGCCTCGATCAGACCGCAGCGAGTTGCCCCGCGCTAAGTCTTTCGTCCCTCGCGCGTCGCTTTCGGCCGCCGCAGGTGCTTAGGGCTTCCCGAGCCCCGCCCGCCGTCGCCGCCGAAAGGACGGGTTCCTTGCAGAACCCATGCTTCCCGACCCAACCCGAACCCATGCCCGAAGGCGCGGATCCATCGGCGCCGTTCGTATCGCCCTGGCGTGGCCTGGCTCTCGGGGAGCCCGACGACCGTCGCGATACAAACGAGTTGCTGCACCCTCGCGCGGACTTTCGCCCGCATCCGGTCCAGCCGCTCCTGAAGACCTTGAATTGCCCCTTCCGCCCGCGCCGCAACGCCTTTCGGCGGCGGCTCCTGCCAGTGGATGGCGCTTCAGCTCTTGGCTAGCCACGAAGCGCTCTGCGGTTTGATCGAGGCGACCCGCCTGTCTTCACGTTCTCGCTTACCAAGGCCTAGGGTCTCAAAGGCGCCGTTAACCCTCAATAATAATCAAAAAGATCGACGCATATTTCTGTTGATAAAGTTTCGAGTTGATCACAGCTTGCGAACAATTATTCCACAGACCTATCCACAACCAATTCTTTGCAGGTGCGGCAAGTCTTTGCCCCGCGCCTGTTTATTGGGCTTTGTGCGGCCGTCAAGCGTGCGATTGACGGCGTGGCGAAGCCGGTCTACATCGATACCGCAAGACGCAAGGGCGGAGCCAACAAGGGGGGCAGTGCCACGATGGCGGCGGAAACCAAAGAAACAGTCAAAATGCATGCGCGGCCCTTGTCGCCGCATTTGCAGATCTACCGCCCGCAATTCACGTCGGTCCTGTCGATCACGCACCGCATCACGGGCGTTGCACTTGCGGTCGGCACGCTGCTGCTGGTCTGGTGGCTCGCGGCGGCCGCCCTTGGCGAAGCGGCCTATGCGCGCGTCGGCGGCTTCATCGATTCGCCGATCGGCCTGTTGCTGCTGTTCGGCTGGTCGCTGGCACTGTTCTACCATTTGGGCAATGGCATCCGTCATCTGTTCTGGGATGCCGGGCGCGGCTTCGATCTGCCGACGGCCGAAAAATCCGGTTATGCGGTGATTGCCTTTGCACTCGCGGCCACATTGGTTGCCTGGGTGGTCGGTCTCGCCGTTTTGGGAGGGCGCTGAACATGGCGACCATCGGCAAAAAATCGCTGCGTTCGGATCTGGGGCGCGTACGCGGCCTCGGCTCGGCCAAGGACGGCACACATCATTGGTGGGGCCAGCGCGTGACCGCGATCGCCCTGGTACCCCTCACGATCTGGTTCGTGGCGAGCATCGTGGGTCTTGCGGGCGCACCGCTCACGGCACTCAAAGCTTGGGTTGCGTCGCCCGTGGTGGCCGTGTTGCTGCTGGCCCTGATCGTCGCCGTGTTCCAGCATGCGCGTCTGGGCTTGCAAGTCGTGATCGAAGACTACGTGCACGACGAGGCCTTCAAGATCGCGTCGCTGCTGGCGATGAACGCGGCGGCCCTGCTGCTCGGCGGCATTGCCGTTTTGTCGATACTCAAGCTCGCTTTTGGAGGCTGATACCATGCCCGACGCATCGAGCGGACCGTCGCTGGGCGGCCAAGCCTACAAAATCGTCGACCATATTTACGATGTCGTGGTCGTGGGCGCGGGTGGTGCCGGTCTTCGCGCCACCTTCGGCATGGCGGCCAAGGGCCTCAAGACCGCCTGCATCTCCAAAGTATTCCCCACGCGTAGCCACACCGTGGCAGCGCAAGGCGGCATCTCGGCAGCACTCGGCAATATGGGCGCGGACGATTGGCGCTGGCACATGTACGACACCGTCAAGGGCTCCGACTGGCTCGGCGACCAGGACGCGATCGAATACATGTGCAAGGAAGCGATCCCGGCCATCATCGAGCTCGAGCATTACGGCGTGCCGTTCAGCCGCACGACCGAAGGCAAGATCTACCAGCGCCCGTTCGGCGGCATGACGACCGACTACGGCAAGGGCGTTGCCCAGCGCACTTGCGCTGCCGCCGACCGTACCGGCCATGCGATCCTGCACACGCTCTATCAGCAGTCGTTGCGCAACAATGCCGAGTTCTTCATCGAGTATTTCGCGCTCGACCTCATCATGGACGAAGACGGGGCCTGCCGTGGCGTGATGGCGTGGAACCTGCTCGACGGCACCTTGCATCGCTTCACGGCGCACCTTGTTGTTTTGGCCACTGGAGGCTACGGGCGCGCCTATTTCTCGGCGACGTCGGCGCACACCTGCACCGGCGACGGCAACGCGATGGCGCTGCGCGCCGGCTTGCCGCTCGAAGACATGGAATTCATCCAGTTCCACCCGACGGGCATCTACGGGGCGGGCTGCCTCATTACCGAAGGCTCGCGCGGCGAAGGCGGCTACCTCACCAACTCGAACGGCGAGCGCTTCATGGAGCGCTATGCGCCGTCGGCCAAGGATCTCGCCTCGCGCGATGTCGTGAGCCGCGCCATGACGATGGAAATCCGCGAAGGGCGCGGTGTGGGCGAACATAAAGACCACATCCATCTGCATCTCGAGCATCTCGACGCCAAGCTGCTGCACGAGCGTCTGCCCGGCATTTCGGAGACCGCGAAGATTTTCGCGGGCGTCGATGTGACCAAGGAGCCGATCCCGGTGCTGCCGACCGTGCACTACAACATGGGCGGCATTCCGACCAATTTCCGCTGCGAAGTCGTGACGATGAAAAACGGCTCGGCAAGCGTCGTGCCGGGCCTCATGGCGATCGGCGAAGCGGCGTGCGTGTCGGTGCATGGTGCCAACCGCTTGGGCTCGAACTCGCTGCTCGACCTCGTCGTGTTCGGCCGCTCGGCTGCGATCCGCGCAGCCGAACTCGTGCAGCCGGGCAGCCCGCACAAGCCCCTGCCCGCCAAAGCGGGCGATGCGGCCGTGGCGCGCTTCGACAAGATGCGCAACGCCAAGGGCCCGGCGCCCACGTCGGCTCTGCGTGCGGAGATGCAGCGCATCATGCAGAACAACTGTGCTGTCTACCGCACGGGCGACGTTTTGTCGGAAGGCTCGAAGCTCATCGGTGCGACATTCGCCAAGAACGGCGATATCGGTGTCGCCGACCGTTCGATGGTGTGGAATTCCGATCTCGTCGAAGCGCTCGAGTACGACAATCTGATCGCCCAGGCCGTCGTCACGCTCGAGAGTGCTTTGAACCGCAAGGAAAGCCGCGGCGCGCATGCGCGCGAAGACTATCCGAACCGCGACGACAAAGATTGGATGAAGCACACGATCTGCTGGCTCGACGACAAGGGCAAGGCGACGATGGGCTACCGCCCGGTCGTGCTGACGTCGCTGACCAACGAAGTCCAGGCCTTCCCGCCCAAAGCGCGCGTGTATTGAGGGGTTAAGATCGATGGCCGAGTTCACACTGCCCGCAAATTCCAAGGTGCATGACGGCAAGAAGTGGCCGTCGCCCGAGGGTGCGAAGCGCACCAAGAATTTCAAGATCTACCGCTGGGACCCGGACACGGGCGCCAATCCGCGCGTCGATACCTACACGCTCGATCTCGACAAGACCGCACCGATGGTCTTGGACGCGCTCATCAAGATCAAGAACGAGACCGACAGCACGCTCACCTTCCGCCGCTCGTGCCGCGAGGGCGTGTGCGGCTCGTGTGCGATGAACATCGACGGCACCAACACGCTCGCCTGCACGAAGCCCATCGCGGAGTGCGAAGGCGACGTCAAAATCTATCCGCTACCGCACATGCCGGTGGTCAAGGACCTGGTGCCGGACCTCACGCAAGCCTATGCGCAGCTGCGCTCGATCGAGCCGTGGCTCAAGAGCGAAACGCCGCCGCCCGACCGCGAGCGGCTGCAGAGCCCCGAAGAGCGCGCCAAGCTCGACGGCATGTGGGAATGCATTTTGTGCTTCTCGTGCACGACCTCGTGCCCGAGCTATTGGTGGAATGGCGACCGGTATTTGGGGCCGGCGGTGTTGCTGCAGGCCTATCGCTGGATCGCCGACAGCCGCGACGAAGCCACGGGCGAACGGCTCGACAATCTCGAAGATCCGTTCCGCCTCTATCGCTGCCACACGATCATGAACTGCACGAAGACGTGCCCCAAAGGCCTAAACCCGGCCAAGGCGATCGCGGAAATCAAAAAGCTGATGGTGGCGCGCAAGTAACGCGCGCCGGAGAGCCGTCGTTGTTATTCGGTTGCGGCTTGCGCCGAAGCGCCAGCGCGGGCGGCCGTGTCTTCCGACATCATGGCCGCACCTGCCATCGTCAATGTCAGCGCCAGAATCGCGATCGCAAAAAGCCGCATGGCGACGGGTCCACTCTTAGGGATAACGAACGAGTTTCCAGACGCAGGATTTCTTGTCGTAGGCGGGCATGCGTGTACCCCTCGGGAAGGAGGAGCGGCCCGACGGCGTTCCCTGGCTTTCCCAAATTCCGCTCTCGGGGCATGTCTGGCCCGTGACGACCATCGTACCGATCGGCAATTTGGCGGGAGCTGCAGCACCCGGTTTGGCGGGGCCTCCCATTTTCGGTGGTAGCGGCATTGCGTTCCTCTGGCGGCCGAACATTGCTCGTTGCCTGTGTTCTAAGCCGGTTTTGCGTTGCAAATTGCGACCGGCGAATGCCCGACGCTTTCTCACGGCATACCCGGTTGCCTGCCGAATCAATTAAGGCAGATTCGCCCGGTACACAATATCGAAGCGTTATGATGGATAATAACCCATCTTCATTAAACGGTCAACTGAGGGGTGCGTCATAAGAATTTGTAAACATTGGAAAATTCTCTATTGCCGCGGATTCCGGCTTTTGGGTACGGAATATTTGCGGGGCAACAGCTCGTCGACCGGTACCGCGACCGCCCCTTCTTCGCCCGGAACCACGACTCGACAGCCGCGCGCGAAGTCCGACAGCAGCTCGCGGCAAATGCCGCACGGGCTCACGATGCGGATCGTGCGGTCGGCCTCGGACGGGCGCGGATGGCGCACCGAGACAATCATGTCGATCTCGCTTTCGCCGTCGGCGAGGGCTCGGCCGACTGCAACGGCCTCCGCGCAGACCGAGGCGCGGCCCACATAGGTATCGAGATGCACGGCCGTGTAGATGCGGCCAGTGCGTGTGCGCAAGGCCGCCCCGATATGATGGCGGTTTTCGGCATAGAGCCTGGCGATCGCCTCGCGGGCCGCATCGATAAGCGCATGATCGCTTGGGGCGAGCGTTTGGAAGGTCTGGCCGTTGCCGGTGGCTGTCTGGTCGGAATCGGCGGTCATTCGCTGCGTCTTTCCAGTTCTTCCATGTCGTCGTCCGAGAAGCCGAAATGGTGGCCGATCTCGTGGATCATCACGTGGCGCACGAGCGTATAGAGGTCTTCGCCGGTTTCGCACCAGTAGTCGAGCAGCGGACGGCGATAGAGGAAGATCATGTCGGGTGACGTGCGCACGGTTGCGACCGACTCGCGCAGCATGTCTATGCCGCGATAGAGGCCCATGAGCTCGAACGGGCTTTCGAGCTCCATCTCTTTTTCGGTCTCGGCGTCGCAGAAATCCTCGATGCGCAGCACCACGTTTTCGACGTGGCGGCGCAGCTCCGCCGGGATCGTGGCGAGTGCCTGTTCGGCAAGCCGTTCGATTTCGGCGAGATCGGGCGGCAGATGGGGCTTGTGTTCCATGGCAGGGGCGGACCTTATCAAGCTAATGTTGCGGCTGCCAACATATGCCAAGGAGGATCGAGGAAAATGGCCGAAAAACTCACGGGGCCTGCGCGCACCGCCGCCCTCGGCGCGCTTTCGGGCTGGAGCGAATTGCCGGGCCGCGACGCGATCGCCAAATCCTTCAAATTCGTCGACTTCAACGCGGCCTTCGCCTTCATGACGCGCGTGGCATTGAAGGCCGAGGCGATGGACCACCACCCCGAATGGTTCAACGTCTACAACAAGGTCGACATCGTGCTCGCGACCCACGATGCGGGCGGCCTGTCGGCCCTTGATGTCGAAATGGCCAAATTCATCGACGCAATCGCGTGAGGTTCACCTCGCACTCGCATGCACGACCGGTTTGTAGCCGGCGGCCAAGGCTGCGACCGTGCCCTCGGGCGTGAGGACTTCGACCGTGCCCGTCGGAATTTCGGCGGGCGTATAGCCGGCGTGGTGCCAGCGCCAGGCTTTGCCGCGCCATTTGACAAAGGCCTCTGTGTCGATCGCGAACATCGCCCCCTCGGGCAGTTCGCTGAAAGTCGCGGGCCACGGGCGCAGGCGGTCGGATGCCAGATATTTGTCGAGCGTTTCGGCGTTCGCACGTCTGCCGGGATAGAGTTTTAAGAAAAGATCGTAGGCTTGGCGGCGGCATTCCGCACACGGGCGGTGGCCGGCGGCGAGTGCGGTCGCTTCGTCGAGGAAGAACAGCTCGGTGTAGTGGCCGGGCTGCATGATGCGCCGCTTGCGGCCTTTGAAGCTCGTGAGGCACACGAGCCAGCGTTTCTCGCGCGTATGTTCGACCTCGAGATTGCGGTGCTCGCCATGCAGGCAGCCGCGATTGCCCATAAACATGCCGCGCGCCGGATCGGCCTGGATCGTCGAAAACGGCGTGACGCGATTTTGCAGCGGCATCTATTTGGGGCCCATGCGGATCGCCCCGTCGAGGCGGATCGTTTCGCCGTTCAGCATCGGGTTGGCGAGCATGTGCAGCACCAAGGCCGCGTATTCGTCGGGCCTGCCGAACCGTGTGGGGAACGGCACTTGGGATGCGAGGCTGTCCTGCAGCGCTTGCGGCATGCCGAGCAGCATCGGCGTGCCGAAAAGGCCGGGGGCAATGCTCATCACGCGGATGCCGGTCTTCGCGAATTCGCGTGCGGCGGGCAGCGTGAGAGCCGCAACCCCGCCCTTTGAGGCCGCATAGCCCGCCTGGCCGATCTGGCCGTCGAAGGCGGCGACCGAGGCGGTCATCACGATGAGGCCGCGCTCGCCGTCCGCGTTGGGGGCGAGGGTCTGCATGTCGGACGCTGCAAGGCGCATCATGTTGAAGGTGCCGATCAAATTGATCTCGATCGTGCGCCGAAACGCATCGAGCGCCATCGGCCCGTCTTTGCCGACGATGCGGGCGGCGGGTGCAATGCCCGCACAATTCACCAGCAGGCGTGCGGCCCCGTGCGCGCTGCGTGCTTGCGCGATCGCCGCTTCCGCCGATGCGGCCGATACCACGTCGCAGGCGATGGACATGCCGCCGATTTCGCCGGCGACGCGGGCGGCGGCTTCGTGGTTGATATCGAGCACCGCGACTTTGGCGCCGGCTGCTGCGAGTGCGCGCGCGGTCCCTTCGCCGAGGCCGGAGCCGCCGCCGGTTACGATCGCTGCTTGGCCTTTGATGTCCATGGCTTGATTCCTTTGCGCCGACGCGTCAGGTTCGGGTCCCTGTTCCTCTAGCGGATTCCCGCAAGGTCGCCAATGTCTGCCTTTTCGCTGAATCTGGTTCCGCGTCCGGCATTGTGGCTGGGGTTCGGCGGTTTGCTGCCGTTCTATGGCTGCGTTTTTGCGCTGTGGAACGGCGATGCCGAAGCCGCTGCCACGGCCGTGCTGCTGAACTACGCGGCCGCGATCCTTTCGTTTCTGGGGGCCGTGCATTGGGGCCGCGCCCTTGCCGACCCCGCCCAGCAGAACTGGAACGTGCTCGGCTGGAGCGTGGCCCCCGCTTTGCTCGGCTGGCTCGCCGCGACATGGATGGAGGCGGCTCCGGCCCTCATTCTGCTGATCGTCGGGTTCTGGGCGGCCTTTGCGGTCGATTTGCGCGCGGCCGCCGAAGGCCGCTTTCCGCTCTGGTACTTGGCGCTGCGCCGCGCTTTGTCGGCCCTCGTAGTGCTGGCCTTGGCGCTCGCCCTTACGGCCGTTTGGTGAGCTTGGCCTCGCGCCTTGCGATATAGAAGGTGCTGGCGGCGATGATCGCAGCCCCCACCAGCGTGTGCGTCTCGAGCGTTTCGCCGAAGACAAGCACGCCGATCGCGGCGGCGAGGATCAGGCGCCCGTAGTCCATCGGATCGACTGCCGTGGCTTCGGCGACGCGATAGGCGCGCACGATGAAATACTGGCCGAGCGACCCGAGAATGCCGAGGCCGACCAGGAACGGCCATTCGGCCGCCGTGGGCGTGCGCCACACGAGCCAGGCCGGACCCGCCGCCAGCACGGTCGACATGGCTGCGAACCAGAACACGGTGGTTTCCGCGGTTTCGGTTTCGCTGAGCCGTTTGAGTGCGACCGAAACGCAAGCCACGAGGAAGCCACTGAACAGCGCCACGAATGCGTAGGGGTTGAGGCCTTCCGCACCGGGCTGCACCATCACGACCACCCCTGCGAAGCCGACGGCCGTGGCGGTCCAACGCCGCCAGCGCACTTGCTCGCCCAAGAACAGCACGGCGAGCAAGACGAGGAACAGCGGCCGCACGAAACCCAAGGCCACGGCATCGGCAAGCGGCATCTGCGTGATCGCGAAGAAGCCGGTGGCCATGGCGCTGAAGCCCAAGATCGTGCGCGCGAAATGAGCACCCAAGCGCCGCGTGGCGACGTGCGCAATGCCGCCGACGGCAAGCACGACGGGGGCGATCGTCGCGAAGGCGAACAGGCAGCGGAAAAACACGATCTGCATCGGATGCATCGCCGCACCCAGATGTTTGATGATCGCTTCCATGCTGCCGAAGGCCAGCATCGCCGCGATCGCCCACAGGCAGCCGCGCGCATTGCCGGGCAGGCTTCGCACCCATCGAAAAAAACGCGCGCCCATCAGCCGCCGCCCAGGCTGGGCTTGCGGCCCATGCGGATTTCGCGAAAGGCGATATAGGCCGTGGCCGCGATCAGCACGCAAGTGCCCGCAAGCGTCCAGCGGTCCGGCACTTCGGCGAAGATCGCCCAGCCGAATAGGATCGAGAACACGAGCCGCAGATAGTCGAACGGCACCACGGCCGACGCGTCGGCGGCGCGGTAGGCGCGCAAGGCCATCCACTGCCCGAGCGTGGCCGCCACCGCAATGCCGACGAGCAGTGCGAATTCGAACAAGGTCGGCGCGAGCCAAACATAGAGCGCCGGGCCCACGCTCGCGAGCGATGTGACGATGCCGAAATAGGCCATGATCGTGGCGTTCTTTTCGCTCCCCTGCAGCTTCTTCACGAGGACGACGACGTCGGCGATGAAGAAGGCACCCAGCAATGCTGCGATGTGCGCGACTTCGAATGCGTAGGAGCCCGGCCGCACGATGAGGGCCACGCCCAAGAAGCCCACGAACGTGGCGAGCCAGCGCGGCAGGCCCACCTTTTCGCCAAGGAAGAAGGCCGCAAGGCACACCGCGAACAGCGGTTTGGCGAACGAGATTGCGACCGCGTCAGCGAGCGGCAGATGGGCGATCGCGTACATGCCGCAGAACATGCCTGACACGCCCGCCAAAGCGCGCATCACGTGCAAGGCGGGCCTGCCGGTCAAAAACAGCCCGGTCCCGCCGCGCAGCACGAAGGGCAGCGTCACGAGCAGGCCGAAAAAACAGCGCACGAACGCGATCTGGAAAACGTCGAGCCGCGCGCCGAGCTCCTTGACCGCGACCCCCTGCAGCGAGAACACCGCGCCCGCGCCGATCATCCACAAAGCGCCCTCAAGGTTCCTGTTCGGCAGCACCATCACGAGATCCGCTCGGCTGCGGCGATCTGCGCTTCGCGGCGCGCGATATATACCGTGGCGCCGACGATGACGGCCCCGCCGACCCAGGTCCACAGATCGGGCACTTCGCCGAACACGAGATACGCGAGCAATGCAACCATCGGCAGCCGCGTGAAATCGAACGGCAGCACGTAGCTTGCGTCGCACACGGCCAATGCGCGCGTGAAACTCTGGTGGGCGAGGGTCGCGAACAGGCCCAGGAAAAACGTGAGAACCCAAGCCTGCGCCGACGGCCATTGCCACACGAACGAAGCCGGGATCGCCGACATCGGCACGAGATAGAGCGTCATGTAGAGGATGATCGCATTGGGATTGTCGGTGCGCGTGAGCTGCTTGACCGTGATCGAGTTCCAGCCGCCCAACGCGGCCGAGGCCAGCACCAGCAGATGCGCGAACGACACCACGTCGAGCCCCGGGCGCAGCACGATCATGGCGCCGAGGAAGCCCACGATCGTAGCGGTCCAGCGCCGCTGCCGCACGACCTCGCCCAGCAGCAGCGCCGCCGCCGCCGTCGCGAACAGGGGCGACGTGAAGGAGAGGGCGGTTGCTTCCGCGATCGGCAGCGAGGCGATGGCCGTGAACCAGCACAGCATCGAGCCGTAGCCGACGAAGGCGCGCGAGAAATAGAGTTTGTGGCTGGCGGTGCGCAGCCCCTCGAAGCCCGTGCGCGCGAGCCACGGAAGCATGAACGCGCAGCCCGTGGCGCAGCGCAGGAACGCGACCTGAAACGGATGCAGCTCCTGGTTCATCGCGCGGATGACGACGTTCATGGCGGCAAAACACGCCGCCGCGGCCGTCATCAACAGGGCTCCCTTGACCGCTCCGGACAGGCCGCCGAAACGGGTGCGCGCCTTGCCGAGTATTGCGGGGTCGAACATTGCGGGCGTTTTCCTCTCGCGAGGAAAAGTCTAGCCGCCGCACCCCGGCCGGAGCCAGTGACCTTGCGCACAAGGCAGACTTGTCGCAAGCACGGGGCTCGCCGCCTTTGTATTCGAAATAAGATGAAACAAACGCGGTGCTAAGCCACCAGCGTCGCCGCGGTTGCAGCGCGGAACGCGGCTTCGTCCACGCCGTCGGCCAGTTCCACGATCTTGAGGCCGCCGGGTACCACATCCATCACGCCAAGATTTGAGATGATGCGGTTGACGACCCCCTTGCCGGTCAGCGGCAGGGTGCAGGCCTTCAGCACTTTGGATTCGCCGGCCTTGTTCGTGTGGTCCATCACGACCACGACGCGGCCCACGCCTGCGACCAGATCCATGGCGCCGCCCATGCCCTTCACGAGCTTGCCTGGGATCATCCAGTTCGCAAGATCGCCGGTTTCGGAGACTTCCATGGCGCCCAGAATCGCCATCGCGATCTTGCCGCCGCGGATCATGCCGAAGCTCGTGGCGGAATCGAAATAGGCGGTCTGCGGAAGCTCGGTGATGGTCTGCTTGCCGGCATTGATGAGGTCGGGATCTTCCTCGCCCTCGTAGGGGAAAGGCCCCATGCCGAGCATGCCGTTCTCCGACTGCAGCGTGACGTTCACGCCCTCGGGGATGTAGTTCGACACCAAAGTCGGGATGCCGATCCCGAGATTGACGTACCAGCCGTCCTGCAGTTCTTTGGCGGCGCGGGCGGCCATTTGATCGCGATTCCAGGGCATCGGTTCGTCCTCCTCAGACGGCGCGCTTGCGGGTGGTGCGCTGTTCGATGCGCTTTTCGTGTTTGCCGGCCACGATGCGGTGCACGTAGATGCCGGGCAGATGGATGGCGTCGGGATCGAGCGCGCCCAGCGGCACGATCTCTTCGACCTCGGCCACGCACACCTTGCCGCACATGGCGGCGGGCGGATTGAAATTGCGCGCCGTCTTGCGGAACACGAGATTGCCCGACGGATCGGCCTTCCACGCCTTCACGATCGCAAGGTCGGCGACGATGCCGCGCTCGAGAATGTAGGTCTGGCCGTCGAACTCTTTGTGCTCTTTTCCTTCCGCGATCAGCGTGCCCACGCCCGTGCGCGTGTAGAAGCCGGGGATGCCGGCCCCGCCGGCGCGCATGCGCTCGGCCAGCGTGCCCTGCGGGTTGAACTCGAGTTCGAGCTCGCCCGCCAGGTACTGGCGCATGAACTCGGCGTTTTCGCCCACGTACGACGAGATCATTTTTTTGATCTGCCGCGAGGCCAGCAGGATGCCGAGGCCAAACCCATCGACGCCCGCATTGTTCGACACGACGGTGAGGTTCTTGGTGCCCGCATCGCGGATCGCGGCGATGGAAAGTTCGGGAATGCCGCTCAAGCCGAAACCGCCGGCTGCGATCAGCATTCCGTCGAACAGCAGACCGTCGAGCGCTGCTGCTGCGGTCTTGTATGTTTTTTTCATGCCACTCCCTCGATGCGCGGGCGTCTTCGCGCGTGCGACTAGACCAAGACCGGTCCTCGAAATCAAGGTTCGCAAGCGCGCGCGCAAAAGCAACCGCGCCGAAATAGGTTACCAAACGCGACCAACAGCGACGGTCGCCGATTTAACCCGTTGATTTTCAACACATGTAACCGCGGCGAAGATTCGAGGTTACATGTTGCAGGGATCGTCGCGTGAACGGACGCCCGATCGACTTTCTTCACATTTCAAACAGCGCACGAAGCCAGATGCGAACCCGGCGACGATGCTTGATCCGAGCATAGTTCGAAGTTTATTTAAAGAACAAAGATAAAAAACCTTACTAAGACAAAAAAGGTATAAAGCGGCGATAGTTCACGCGACGTGGGATTCGGAGAGATCGAGCGACGAGAGATCGACGCTGAGATCGACATAGCCTGGATGTTGGACCATCCGGCGCACATGGTCGCGGCACGCGATCAGGATGCGATAGTCGGTCGCCGCACCTTCAGCCGAATAGCGGCGCGCGAAGGTGGTGACCATCTCATAGCCATGCACGTCGAGCCCGTAATGGTCGGCCACGCGCGGCTGCGCGATCGAGACCGAATAGGACCAGAACCAATGCGCGAATGTGTAGAGATGCAGCAGACGCATCAGGGTTGGAACCATCGTCTTGGGCACATTGGTGTCGGCCCACAGGCTGGAACCCCAGGCGATGGGGACATCGGCGATCTTCTCGACGAAGCCGCTTGCGCGAAAACGTTGGCCGACCGGCAGCAGATCGGGGCGCTCGGCGAGCAGTGATTGGCTCGCGATGTGTTCCGACAGACTGCCCTCAAGGCGCTTGAGGCGCATGGCGGCGCAGCCGACTGGTTGGTTCTCACGGCGCAGAATGATTGCGAATGTGTCATGCGGACCAGCGGACGGATTCAGATCGGGGTCGCATGGCTCGGCCAAACGCGGCCAGCGCGCCGCTGCGAGCTGCAGCGCTTTGATCGTCGCCAGATTGTGGCTGATCCCGACGACGATCCCGAATTCGCCGAGTTGGTTGACGAGGCGCAGCGCAACCTGGTCGGTCAGATACATGCGCAGCGTGCGCGGCAGGTGCCTTGCGTCCCACGCATCGAGAAAAGGAACGATGCCGCTCAAGAAGGCGGGGTTGTTTCTGTTCGATATTTCATTCATGGCCTGAAGGGCTCCCAGCTGATGCGTTCAATGCAGGTCGCGACAAAAACAGGCTCGTTCGACCATTTTGAGGTCGCGCGGTTCTCGGGCACGGCAACGCGGCGGTAGCGCGCCCGCAAGCCGTCGAGCGCGATATCGAGATCTCGGAACACGGGCTCCGACTCGCCTATCGCCTCGAGCACGTGGTGGTGGACCATTTGGCCGTAGCGGCGGTCCTTGCGGTCACGCACGTCCTTGCCGATCACTTCGCGGCGAACGACGGCCAGATTCTGGCCGGCCCAGATCGACTGGACCGACGTGCCTTCGACGCGGAACACGGCACAGCGGTCGCGGAATTCCGGCCGCATGGCGAAATCGAAAAGGTTCTCGACGTTTCGGGCTTCTGCGGCGAACCGCGCAAGCGCTTGGTCGGCGATCGCGTCGAGCGGTTTGCGCTCGATCGTCCACTGGAAGGCTTTTGCGGCATCCGCTTTGCGTTCGCGCGCGGCCTGTGCGAGCAGCGCTGCATGCGCCTCGTGCCGGCCGAGGGCGACGCCGTTGATGCGGACCTGATAGACCGCCATCGTCATGACGTGGCGTGCGGCTTCGTGCAGCGCTTCTGGCGAGGCCCCGTAGTCCGCGAAATCGAAACCCAGCGGCCCGACCCGGATCCAGCCGAGATTGACGCAAGCGTAGCGGATCGCATCCGTCTCGACTGGCAGATTGAGGGCGAGGCGTGCCGCATGTGCATGGTCGGGGTAGGCCATGACGCGGCGGCCGCGATCGTCGATCCAGAAATTGGCCTCCTGGGCGGCTGCACTCGCGGGCACGCGCAGCATCTCGCCGATGGAGGCCTTGAGCCGATCGATCGGCCGCATCGTGGCGGCGGAGCCGCCGCTCGGGTCCGGCAGGCCGAGTCCGCTGAAACATTCGAAGCGAATAGTCGTGTCGCCGCGCTTTTCGCAGTAGGCAACGATCTTGAGCAGCAGGGCGAGATCGAGTTTTCTGGATTTACCGTTCAGCACGCGCCCGATCGTGTCGATCGACACCCCGGTTTCGGCCGCAATGGCCTGGAGTTTCAAATGCAGTGGCGATGCCGAGCCCAGGCGACGCAGCAACGCGCGCCGGACGTCGGCGAGAATCCTGTTTTGGTCGATCATTGTCGCTTCCCCGCAGAAATCGGCACGATTCCGCAGAATTGCGGCGCGTCTTCGGACATTATTTGTGTATTCGTGAGCTCTGTTTCCATCGTGGCCACCCTGGGATCGTTGACGTGCGTTGCGAGACGACGAAAAAAACCGAGAGCGGACCCGCTCAGACCCGACCCTCTGCGGACGGAGGCAATGCAAGCCGTGCGCCGAAGGGGTCGGCGGCGAGCGCGAGGACCGCGCTTGCGTCTCTATCTTCAGCAATTCACCCCGAAGAATTGCAAGCTCTTTTTGTAGCGCTCGCAGCGGCCGAGCCGCAAGATTACACAAGTATTGCGAAAGCTTCGGGTGCCGGTATCGGCGGCGGCGAAGTCCGCCGCAGCTTCGGAAAAGTGGTGCTTGCGCCGCGTACAATCCGTGTGGGCAGGCGGCGAACCTCGGTTCGGCTTGAGCCGGAATTCTGGCTGGCGATCGCCTATATCGTTTCGGTCGCGAAGATCGACCAAAGCAAATTCTTTCTCGACATCGAGCGGCGCTGCGGCCGGTTTGCGTTCGCCTCCAAGATCCGCGGCGCCGTCGTGTCCGCGTTGCTGACGATGGCTCTCGTTGGCCGCGTTCATTTCGCGCGCCTGTCGGCCGGCAGAAGCAGCGACGCCGACCTCGGCGAGCGTGCGCCGAAAAAACGCGCGGCGGCCATCGCCCTGCGCAAACGCGCGCGCCGAATGCGCGATCGCGGCTGAGGAGCAGCGCCGAAAACTTTGCAACGGCGTGTGACACGCGTCACTTTCCTGCCGTATTTGTTCGGCTATTTTCCGCGCATGAACGATCTCAAGGAAATTGCCGTCGCATGGGGCTTGGCACTTGTGCTGCTCGCGGTCGGCATCTTCATTGCCGAATTCGAAACGCGCCAGATCCACCCCGTGGGCCAGCAAACTGTGGTGCGCTTCACCGAACCGCTGCCGAGTGCCGAAGCGCCAGCATCGTTTTACGATCCGCTCGAAGAGGAATTCCGCTAGAGCAGCGAACCCTGGCCGGCTTTGGGGTCGGCTTTGGGGTCCGGCTTCGGAGCGGTTTTGGCGGGCGGCTTTGCTGCCGCACCGTCGAGCGTGGCGCCGATCTTGCCGTCGGCAAACGCCAGCGTGACGGCAGCACCCGGTTTGGCAACCGCTGCCGACACGATGGGTTTGCCCGCCGCGTCCGCGACCAGCACGAAGCCGCGTTCGAGCACGCGCTGGTACGATACGCTGTCGAGCAGTTTGGCCAAGCCCGCGACCTGCGCGTTGCGTGCGGCAAGGTCGCGGTCGAACGCGGCCCGCCCGCGCGCCAGCGTTTCGCCAAGCCGTTCACGGTGCCGTGCGGCCGACAGCGCCAGCGCTTTGCCGCCCGCTTCGAGCCCGGCTTTGCTGCTGAGCAAGAGCCCGCGTGCGCGTTCGAGCTGCGTCTTGGGATCGGGCAGGCGCGCACCCAGTTCGAGCGTGTGGCGCTGGTGGCGCTCCAGGAAGGCGGCGACGGCGCGCTTCAAGCGTTCGCCGCGTTCGTCGAGGCGCTGGCTGCGCTCTTCGAGCAGGCGCCTGGGATCGCCCAATGCGCGCGCGGCGTTTTCGAGCCGCAGCCGCCCTTCGGCCATCGCGCGCGCGGCACCGGCTTCGAGCGAGGCTGTGTTGCGCGCGACGCGTGCGACCAGCTCTTGGCGTACGGGCACTACCATTTCGGCGGCGGCGGTGGGTGTGGGCGCGCGTCGGTCGGACGCAAAATCGATCAAGGTCGTGTCGGTCTCGTGGCCGACCGCCGACACGAGCGGAATTTCGCTCTCGGCTGCCGCGCGCACGACGATCTCTTCGTTGAACGCCATCAGGTCTTCAAGGCTGCCGCCGCCGCGCGCCACAATCAGCACGTCGGGGCGTGGGATCTTGCCGCCGATTTCAAGCGCGTTGAAGCCGCGAATGGCCGCGGCGATTTGCGCTGCCGCGGCTTCGCCTTGCACGGCCACCGGCCATACGAGCACATGGCGCGGGAAGCGGTCGGCAAGCCGGTGCAGAATGTCGCGGATCACGGCGCCGGTTGGCGAGGTGACGACGCCGATCGTGTTCGGCAAAAAGGGCAGGCTGCGTTTGCGCGCCGCATCGAACAGGCCTTCGGCGGCGAGGCGCTTCTTGCGGTCTTCGATGAGCTTCAGCAGCGCACCCTGGCCGGCCAGCTCCATGCGCTCGACAACGATCTGGTATTTCGAGCGGCCCGGATATGTGGTGAGCCTGCCGACCGCGACCACTTCCATGCCGTCTTCGGGGCGGATGCCGAGGCGGGCCGCTTGCCCGCGCCAGCACACGCCGTCGATCGCGGCGTCGGCGTCTTTGAGCGCAAAGTAGAGATGGCCCGAGCTGTGGCGCTTGAAGCCCGAGATTTCGCCGCGCACGCGCACGATCTCGAAATTGTCTTCGACCGTGCGTTTGACGGCTTGCGACAACTCGGAGACCGAATATTCGGGCAGATTGCTGGGCGCGGCTTCCATGGCTTTGGGCTTCGTTTATGCTACAAGCCCGACCTGTTTGGTAGCGCCGGTTTGGTAGCGCCGGTTTGGTAGCGGGAGCATGCATGCGGATTCTGGTGGTGGGATCGGGCGGGCGCGAACATGCGCTGTGCTGGGCGCTGGCGGCGTCGCCTTTGTGCGCCAAACTCTTCTGCGCGCCCGGCAATGCCGGCATTGCGGCCGAGGCGCAGTGTGTGGACATTTCGGCCGACGATCTTGCCGGCCTTGTGGCGTTCGCCGTGGCCGAGAAGATCGACTTCGTCGTGGTCGGGCCCGAAGCCCCGCTTGTGGCAGGGCTCGTGGATCGGCTCCAGGCGGCCGGCATCAAAGCCTTCGGGCCGTCGATGGCGGCTGCGCGCCTTGAAGGCTCCAAAGGCTTCATGAAGGATTTCTGCGCGCGTTACGCGATTCCGACGGCCGCGTACAAGCGTTTTTCCGATCGCGATGCCGCACGCGCCTATGCAATGGCGCATGCCTTGCCGGTCGTCGTCAAAGCCGACGGGTTGGCAGCGGGCAAGGGCGTGGTTGTGGCGCAAACGCACGACGAAGCGCTTGCGGCCATCGACGATGCGATGCAGGCCCGCCGCTTCGGGGCGGCCGGTGCCGAGCTTGTGATCGAAGAATTTCTCGAAGGCGCCGAAGCAAGTTTCTTCGCACTCTGCGACGGCACCAATGCTGTGGCGTTGGCGGCCGCCCAAGACCACAAGCGCGTGGGCGACGGCGATACCGGCCCCAACACCGGCGGCATGGGGGCTTATTCGCCGACCCCGCTCGTCGATGCCGCCATGGAAGCGCGCATCATGGCCGAAATCGTGATGCCGACATTGCGCGGCATGGCCGCCGAAGGTGCGCCCTTCAAGGGCGTGCTGTTCGCAGGCCTGATGATCGGCAAGGCGGGGCCGCGCCTCATCGAATTCAACGTGCGCTTCGGCGATCCCGAATGCCAGACGCTGCTTGCGCGCCTCAAATCCGATCTGCTGCCTGCGTTGCTTGGCGCCAGCGACGGCACGCTCGACCGGCTCACGCTGCGCTGGGATGCAAGCACGGCTCTCTGCGTGGTAATGGCCGCCAACGGCTATCCCGACACGCCGCAGAAGGGCAGTGAAATTCGCGGCCTCGAAGCGGCTTCGTCGGTGCCGGGCGCTTATGTTTTCCATGCGGGCACGCGCCAGAACGGCGAAAAAATCGTCGCCAATGGCGGACGCGTGCTCGGCATTGTGGGTTTGGGTGCGGACGCCGCTTCGGCCCAGAAGACCGCCTACGCCTCCGTCGACCGCATCGACTGGCCGGGCGGCTTCTGCCGGCGCGACATCGGCTGGCAGGTCGTGGGCAAACAATGAGTATTGTTTACGATCCTGCCGAGCCGCCCGCACCGGGCCACGCGCTTGAGATTCGCCCCGGCCTTTTCTGGGTGCGCATGCCGCTGCCCTTTCCGCCCGACCATATCAATCTTTGGCTGCTCGACGACGGGGCGGCGGGCTTCGCGATCGTCGATACGGGCCTGCATCGCGAGGACAGCAAGGCGCATTGGCTGGCGGCGATCGGGTCGCGCAAAATCAGCCGCGTGATCTGCACGCATTTCCACCCCGACCATATGGGCTTGGCCGCGTGGCTGTGCGCGCATTTCGGCGTCGAATTGTGGACCACGCTCGGCGAGTACTACACAGCGCGCGCCGTCCATGCCGAAAGCTCGGACGCCGACGTTGCACACAAGGTCGAATTCTATCGGGCCAATGGTGTTGCGGCCGACGCGATGGGCCATTTCGCGAGCCCGCAGAGCATCTACCGGCGCGGCGTGCCGGACGTGCCGGCCTTCTATCGCCGCATCCAAGGCGGCCAGCCTTTTGCGGTCGGCGAAACCGCATGGACGCCGATCATCGGGCGCGGCCATTGCCCGGAACATGCGTGCCTGTGGGCGCCGTCGTCGAGTATTCTGATCGGCGGCGACATTCTGCTGCCGCGCATCACGCCCAACATCGGCGTATGGCCGGCCGAACCGCTTGCCGATCCGCTCGGCGACTATCTCGCCTGCCTCGACGGTTTTGCCGCCGTGCCCGAGGATGCGCTGATCCTGCCCGCGCACGGCCAGCCCTATGTGGGCGTGCACAAGCGCATCGCTGAAATCCGCGCGCACCATGCCGAGCGTCTGCACGTGCTGCGCGCCGCTTTTGCGGGTACGGCGCAGGGGCTCAGTGCGGTCGATTGTTTCCCGCTTTTGTTCAAGCGCCCGATCGGCCCCCACAATGTGGGCCTCGCGGTCGGCGAGGCGCTGGCGCATCTGCATCGGCTCGAATGTCTGGGCGATGCGCGCCGCATGCGCGATGCGGAAGGAATATGGCGCTTCAGCGCAGCTTCCTGAAAAAATCCTGCAGCAGCGCGGCTGCGTCGCGCTCGCCAATGCCGCCATAGAGCTCGGGACGATGGTGGCACGTGCTCTGCGCGAAGATGCGCGGGCCGTTTTCCACGCCGCCGCCTTTGGGATCGCTTGCCCCCCAATAGAGGCGACGCAGGCGCGCAAACGCGATCGCCTGCGCGCACATGGCGCACGGCTCGAGCGTGACGTAGAGATCGAGGCCGTCGAGCCTTGTGCGGCCGAGCGATGTTGCGGCCATGCGGATCGCCAGCATTTCGGCGTGTGCGGTGGGGTCGCGGTCGCGTTCGACGCGGTTATGGGCGGCCGCCACGACCGTGCCGGCGTCCGCATCGACGATAACGGCGCCGACCGGCACTTCGCCCGCTTGGGCGGCCAGTTTGGCTTGGGATAGGGCAAGATCCATGAAACGCATGCCCCCAAGCGTTTACGCCGGAATCGCCGCCGTGATAAGAGGGGGCATGAAAATCCCCCGCATTGGAATAACGCTCGATTCGGAACCGGCCGGCGGCTGGTCCAAAATGCCGTGGTACGCGGTGCGCCAGAACTATTGCGACGCTGTGGTGCGCGCGGGCGGCCTGCCGCTTGTGTTGCCGCACGAAGCGGCATTGGCCGAGGCGTATTTGGACGGTCTCGACGGGCTGCTCGTGACCGGCGGCGCCTTCGACGTCGACCCGGCCTTGTTCGGCGCCACGTCCAAACACGCGACGGTCACGACCAAAGACCGGCGCACGGCGTTCGAATACGCGATGGTGAAGGGCGCACTTGCGCGCGACTACCCGATCCTCGGCATTTGCGGCGGCGAGCAACTTCTCAATGTCGTGCTCGGCGGCACGTTGCACCAGCACATTCCCGACGAAATACCGGGGGCACTCGCGCACGAGCAGCCGAATCCCCGCACCGAGCCCGGCCACAGCGTGGCCGTCGTACCCGGCACTTTGCTGCACCAGGCGACTTCGCGCGACACGATGCACGTGAACTCCGCACACCACCAGGCGGTCAAAGATGTCGGCCCCGGCGTGCGCGTCAATGCGCGCGCACCCGACGGCGTGATCGAAGGCATCGAACTGCCGGGCAAGCGCTTCTGCCTTGGCGTCGAGTGGCATCCCGAATATGCGATCGATCCCGGCGACGAGCGGATCTTTTCGGCGTTCGTCGCCGCGAGTGTGGGCCGATGAGCGAGAAGGTTGGAGAGCGCATCGCCAAGGTGATCGCGCGTGCAGGGCTCTGCTCGCGGCGCGAGGCCGAAGTTTTGGTCGATCAGGGCCGCGTGTTCGTGAACGGCACAAAGCTCCAGCGTGCCGCGCACAATGTGGTGCCCGGCGACGAGATCGTCGTGGACGGCAAGAAGCTGCAGGCGGCCGAACGGCCGCGCCTGTTCCGCTTCAACAAGCCGCGCGAAGTGCTGGTGGCCGCGCGCGATCCGCAAGGCCGCCCCACGATCTACGACGGCCTGCCGGGCCATCTGCCGCGGCTGATGCCGGTCGGCCGGCTCGACTTCAATTCCGAGGGCCTGCTGCTGCTCACCAACGACGGGGCGATTAAGCGCCATCTCGAACTGCCGGCCTCGGGCCTTGTGCGGCGCTACCGCGTGCGCGTGTTCGGCTCGCCCGATCCCGACCGGTTGGCGCGCCTCAAAAACGGCATTTCGATCGACGGCGTGCAATACGGCTCGATCGAAGCCTCGATGGACGGCGCACCCGAAGGCCGTAACGCGTGGCTCGTGTTCAAGTTGGCCGAAGGCAAAAACCGCGAAGTGCGCCGCGTGTGCGAACAGCTCGGCTTACAAGTAAACCGGCTGATCCGCACGGACTACGGCGCTTTCTCGCTCGAGGGCCTGCCGCGCGGGGCCTTTGAAGAAGTCGGCCCCGGCGAATTGCGCAAGACGCTTGGGGCACTCGCAGGCCCGCCCAACAAAAAAGGCAAGCCTGCATGATGCGCCATTTCGAGGATTTCGCGGTCGGCCAAAGTTTCGCGAGCAACACGCTGACGGTCGACGAAGCGATGATCCGCGATTTTGCGCGTCAGTTCGATCCGCAGCCCTTCCATCTCGACGCAGCAGCGGCAGCGGACTCGTTTTTCGGCACGCTTGTGGCAAGCGGCTGGCATACGGCATCTCTCACCATGCGCTTGCTCGTCGAAACATTGCCGATCGCGGGCGGCGTGGTGGGCGCGGGCGTGCAGCTTACCTGGCCCAAACCGCTTGCGGCGGGCGAAACGATCCGGGTGGCGATCGAAGTAGTGGAGATTCGCGCGTCCAAATCGAAGCCGCATCTGGGCCTCGTCAAAATCCGCACCACGACCCGCGACAGCACCGGACCCGTGCAGATCATGACGGCCGATCTCGTCGCCCCGCGCCGCCCCATATGAAAAAGTCGCCGCCGCCGGGCGAGATCCGCATTGTCGCTGGCGAATGGCGTGGGCGCAAACTCGCCGTCCCGCCCGGCGATGCGGTGCGGCCCACGGGCGAGCGCCAGCGCAAAGCCCTGTTCGACATTCTGGGCCACGGAAGATATGCGAACGGCGGCGTGTCGATGCTCGTCGGTGCCCGCGTGCTCGACGCGTTTGCAGGCACGGGTGCGCTCGGCCTCGAAGCTTTGTCGCGCGGGGCCGCAAGCTGCCTCTTTCTCGACAAGGCGGCTTCGTCGCGCGCCGTGTGTGCTGCCAATGTCGCGAGCTTGGGTGCCAATGCGCGCGCACGCGTGTTGGCCGCCGATGCGTGCGATCCGGGGGCGACCCCGGTCGAACCGTTCGCCCCGTGCAATCTGGTGCTGCTCGACGCGCCCTATCGCAGCGGTTTTGCCGCGACGGCACTTGCCACTTTTGCCGCGCGCGGTTGGCTTGCGGCCAATGCCGTGTGCGCGGTCGAACTCGCACTCGACGAAAAAGCCGAATTGCCCGACGGCTTCACGCGCGACGATGAACGCGTCTACGGCCAGACCAAGTTTCTGCTGGGGCGCTACGCGTCGAGCTGAGCGGCGAGATAGGCGCGTATCGCCGGATCGTCGGCCAGGCCCATGGCGCGGGCAAAGGCATCGCGCGCACCGCAGGCTTCGCCTGCCTCGCGCAGCAGGTGCGCACGCACCGCCCAGTAGGGCTGGTAGTTCTGTTTTTCGGCGTCGGGCAGCAGATCGAGCAATTGCAGGCCCGCCTCAGGCCCGCGCACGCGCGCTTCGACGGCCGCTTGGCCTACGCGCACGCCGAGTGCTGGCGCAAGCTCCGCCAAGGCCGCATAGAGCAGCGACAAAGCCTCCCATTCCGTGCGGCCGCTTGCCGCCCGCCCGGCATGCACGGATTGGATGGCGGCTTCGAGCTGGTAACGCCCCGGCCGCTGCAGCTGGGCCGCACGCTGCAGCGTTGCTTCCGCGCGCGCGATCTCCTGCTTGTCCCACAGCGTCGTATCCTGCGCGTCCAACGGCACAAACGCACCGGCCGCATCGCGCCGCGCGCGGCGTCTGGCATGGCAATGGCGCATCAGCGCCAACAGCCCGTGCACTTCCGCCTCAAGCGGCAAAAGCGACGCGAGCACTTGGCCGAGCCAGATCGCTTCGACGTCGAGGGCGGTGCGCGCGTCTTGCGCCAGATCGTCCCAGCCGCAGGTGAAGGCCGTGTAGATCGCCGCCAGCACGAATTCGAGGCGAGGCCCGAGTTCGGCCGCGTCGGGCACTTCGAAGGCGATGCCGGCGTCTTTGATTTTGGTCTTGGCGCGCACGAGGCGCTGGCCCATCGCGGCGGGTGCCGTGAGGAAGGCCGAGGCGATGCGGGCGGCATCGAGCCCCAGCACGGTCTGCAGCATCAAGGGCGTGCGCGCGGCTTCGTCGATCGCCGGATGCGCGCACACGAACATGAGCTTCAGTCGCGCGTCGGGGAAATCGGCTTTGTCGGCGATGTCGTCTTCCATCAGCGCCAAGGTCGGTTCGGCGGCGTTGCGCACGCGCGCATGGCGGACCCCGTCGAGGAAGCGGCGTTTGGCGGCCACAAGGAGCCAGGCTTCGGGCTTGTCGGGGATGCCGC